>JAQUTO010000057.1 GCA_028694305.1 Bacilli bacterium | reverse complement strand
ATACCAACAGCTTCACCCTTAACAACTGGTAATCCAGTAGCTAAGTTACGACCATAACATTTAGCACAGACACCGTCTTTAGTTTCACAACCGAAGATTGTCCGAATTTCTAATTGTTTATAACCGGCAGCCACGATGGCTCTAGCTTTGGCTTCATCAATGATTTGGTCGGTAGTACAAATAACTTCTTTAGTAGCTGGATCCACTACATCATGTAATGGATAACGGCCAAGAATTCTATCTTCAAATTTCTCGATTGGCTTCTTATCTGAATCGGCCTTATCATCAAGTAAGTCAGAAACAATAGTACCGTGATCAGTACCACAGTCATCATCTCTAACCACAACATCATGAGCGACATCAACAAGTCTTCTTGTTAAGTACCCTGATTCGGCAGTCTTTAAGGCAGTATCTGCGCCACCCTTACGAGCACCGTGGGAAGAAATGAAGTATTCCGAAACAGTTAAACCTTCTCTAAATGATGACTTAATTGGAATTTCAATTTGATCACCAGATGGGTTTTCCATGATACCTCTCATACCTGATAACTGCATGAAGTTCGAAGCATTACCACGAGCTCCAGAGTCAGACATGATAAAGATAGGATTGGATGGATCGGCTTGTAATTGAGCAGTAATACCTTGTGACATTTGACCTTTTTCATTGGTTAATGCAGTCCAAGTATCACAAACTAATTTATGTCGTTCTTCATTGGTTAATAAACCTTTGTCAAACATGTTATTCAACTTATCAACCTCTTGACTAGCTTCAGCAATAATTTCTTTCTTCTTATCATAAACAATGATATCAGCCAAAGAAACTGTAACAGCAGAAACTGTGGAATAGAAATAACCTTGATCTTTTAAGTCATCAAGCATAACTGCGGTATCTTCTTTACCACAACGAGCAAATGATTCATTAATGATAATACTTAAGTCCTTCTTCTTGAATGGAGGATTAATCTTCATATCAGCAATTGCTTGCTTAATATCTGTCCCTGGTTTTAAGAAGAATTCATTTGGTGTTTCTTCAAAGTTTGCTGGACTTGTTGTAATTAAGAATGGGAAGTAGGCTGGGAAGATTTTATTAAATATAAATCTACCAACGCTGGCAACCAAGTAGGAGCCATTGTGCTTCTCAAATCCCTTGCAAGTCTTATGTAAACCTTCAGCCCGCATTGCTACTCTACTATGTAAATGAATATCGTGATTAGCAAGAGCTATTTCTAACTCATTCATATCATTATAAACTTTACCTTCTGTTGTAGCATAGTTAATGAATTCTTGGAATTTTTCTTTGTTATCTGTCTTAAGGTATTTATCAGCCTGTTTTCTAAAATCATCTTTAGTATACTCTGTTGTTAAATAATAGTTACCAAGTAAGATATCTTGAGATGGTGTCATAATTGGCTTACCATCTTTAGGGCCTAAGATGTTCTTAGAACCTAGCATTAATTGACGAGCTTCTTGAATTGCATCTTCACTTAATGGAACGTGGATAGCCATTTGGTCACCATCGAAGTCAGCATTGAAAGCTGTACAAACTAGTGGGTGTAAACGAATCGCTCTACCCTCAACTAATTTAACTTCAAAGGCTTGAATACCAAGTCTATGTAAAGTTGGAGCCCGGTTAAGTAAGACTGGATGGTCTTTAACTAAGTCTTCCACAATTCTCATGACACAGTCATCGCCAGCTTCAATGAGTTGATCAACCACTTTTTGGTTGTTAGCAATGCCTTCCTTAATCATCTCTGCGGTGATAAAAGGTTTAAAAAGTTGGACAGCCATTTCCCGTGGGACACCACATTGATAAAGTTTAAGTGATGGTCCGACAGCAATAACAGAACGACCAGAGAAGTCGACCCGTTTGCCTAATAAGTTTTGTCTAAATCTACCTTGTTTACCTTTTAAGGTATGGGATAAAGACTTAAGTTGTCTACCCGAAATTCCCGTGACAGCTTTGCCTCTACGACCATTATCAATTAAGGCATCAACCGCTTCTTGGAGCATCCGCTTTTCATTCATTAAAATAATGGATGGAGCTTTGATTTCTAATAAACGTTTGAGACGAATATTTCTAGTAATAACTCTGCGATATAAATCGTTTAGATCTGAAGTTGCAAATCGACCACCATCTAGTGGTAACATTGGCCGAATATCTGGTGGAATAACTGGTAAAGCTTCCAAAATCATCCATTCTGGCTTGTTATCGGATTGACGGAAAGCATCAACAACTTCAAGACGCTTCAAGAGTTTCAATCTCTTTTGATTGCGTTGACCTTGATTCTCTTTGAGTTCAGCTTGAATGTTATCAAACTCTTTTTGAATATCGACTTCTTTGAGTAGTCTTTCAATTGCTTCTGCTCCAATTCCAAATTCAGCACCAGTATACTTGGCAATGAAATCAGAATAAGTTAAGAAGTCAAAAGTCTCTTTAGGATTGTCAATCTTATTGATCAATGAAGAACAATTAGTTAATTGTCCATCAGTATCAACAATCAACATGATTTCATGTAAGATTTCTTCGAGTTTTTCTTTGCTACTTTGTTCAATAGGACCAGTCATCAAAGTATTAAGATTAACTTCTTCAGTTAAGACACTAGAAAGATCATAATCAACCTTAATATTACTAACAAGATTAATTAAATCTGGATATAAATCTTCATTACTATCATCATGAATCTTCTTTAAGATTACCTCGGCTTTTACGTAGTAACCTTTGCCATCTAGTTTCTCTTTAATCTCTTGAATGATGGAAGAGAATCTAGAACGACCTGACCGCTCATCAATAACTTCCCGATACTTGAGTAATTTACAAGATCCCGTGTTCAAACAAATATGGGAAACGAAGTAAATAACTTCTTCTAGTTCTTTAGGTGTAATATCTAACATTTGAGCGATTCTAGAAGGAATGCCCTTGACATACCAAATGTGAGCAACTGGAGTTGCAAGTTCAATATGTCCCATTCTTTCTCTTCTAACACTCTTAGTGGTGATTTCAACACCGCACTTGTCACAGACAAGTCCTAAATAACGAACTTTCTTATACTTACCACAATAACATTCATAGTCCTTAGTAGGACCGAAAATCTTTTCATCGAATAAGCCATCTCTTTCCGGCTTTTGGGAACGATAGTTAATGGTTTCTGGCTTGGTAACCTCACCATGTGACCATTCCCGAATCTTTGCAGGAGAAGCTAAGCCGACTTTAATCGCATTTAATTGTGTAAAATCATATGTTGCCATCGCACTTACCTCCTATTGATCCTTGTCCATATCAGCTTCGAAGCGAGCCTCTCCACCTAAGTCTCTAAAGCTCTTGTGGATTCTTCTTGCTTCTAATTCAGCTTGATGGGCAAGATCTTGAGTATTAAGTTCTTCACCATTGACATCTAGTAAACGAACATCAATAGCTAAACCTTGTAATTCTTTTTGTAAAACACGGAAGGCTTCTGGCATGCCAGGTTGTGGCATTGGTAAGCCTTTCGTAATGGCTTCATAAGTCTTAGCCCGTCCAATCATATCATCTGATTTAACAGTTAAGATCTCTTGTAAAGTATGAGCTGCGCCATAAGCTTCAAGCGCCCAAACCTCCATTTCACCAAATCTTTGACCACCGTTTTGAGCTTTACCACCCAAAGGTTGTTGTGTGACGAGTGAATATGGTCCGGTTGCCCGAGCGTGAATCTTATCATCGACCATGTGTGATAACTTAATCATATACATGACACCAACAGCAATTCTTTGTTCGAATTGTTCGCCAGTTCTACCATCGTATAAGACGCGTTTACCATCAGGATCCATTTCAGCTTTCTTCATTAAGTCAGCAATTTCAGTGTTAGTTGCGCCATCAAAGACTGGGGTTTCAAATCTAGTATGAAGTTTTAACCCAGCCATACCTAAGTGCAATTCCAAAACTTGCCCGATATTCATACGGGATGGAACACCTTGTGGGTTTAACATAATATCAACTGGAGTACCATCTGCTAAGAATGGCATATCCTCTTGTGGCACAATCTTCGAAATAACACCTTTGTTACCGTGACGCCCTGCCATCTTATCACCCTCGGAAATCTTCCGTTTTTGAGCAATATAAACACGGACAACCTCGTTAACACCTGGGGCTAAATCACTTTCTTCTGACTTAGTAAATACTTTAACATCCAAGACAACACCGCCACCACCATGTGGGACTCTTAATGAGTTGTCTTTGCTCTCCTTGGTCTTTTCACCGAAGATAGCAGCTAGAAGTTTTTCTTCAGGAGTTGGATCAGTTTGACCTTTAGGAGTAGTCTTACCAACTAGAATGTCGCCTTCTTTAACTTCACTACCTGGAATAATGATACCATGGGAATCCAAACGAGACTTGCTAGCCTCACTAGTATTTGGAATGTCCCGAGTAATTTCCTCGGGTCCGAGTTTAGTTTCACGGCATTCAATGTTATATTCTTCAACGTGAATGGAAGTATAAACATCATCCTTAACCATTCTCTCTGACATAATAACAGCATCTTCATAGTTATAACCTTGCCAAGTCATGAAAGCGACTGTGACATTTTGACCGAGGGCCAAACTACCATTTTCCATGGCAGGACCATCAGCAATGACGTCACCCTTTTTGACTTTAGCACCGGCTTCAACTATTGGATGAGTATTAATACATGTGCTTTGATTTGAACGTTCAAATTTATGGAGCTTATAATCATGAGTTGACCCCGCCTTATTCTCAACAGAGATGCGGGTCGAATCAACATAATTAACGACACCATCTTCTTCAGCCACAATAGCTGAACCAGAGTCACGAGCAATAATTGATTCCATACCAGTTCCAACATAAGGAATATGTGGACGGAGTAATGGAATAGCTTGACGTTGCATGTTAGCACCCATCAAGGCCCGTTTAGCATCATCATTTTCAAGGAATGGGATACAAGCAGCAGCAACTGAAACAATTTGTTTTGGAGAGACGTCAACATAATCGACATCTTCTTTATCAACCATGATTGTTTCACCATGGTGTCTTGCGACAACCCTATCTTCAGCGATGCAGTGTTTAGCATCAAGCACAACATTTGCTTGAGCAATAATAACATCGTTTTCATCATCAGCTGATAAGTAATCTACTTGTTCTTCTAAAACCTTGAGTGTCTTTTTATCAACTCTTCGATATGGAGTTCTAATAAACCCATATTCATCAATCTTAGCATAACAAGCTAAGTTATTAATTAAACCAATGTTTGGCCCTTCAGGAGTTTCAATAGGGCAAATTCTACCATAGTGAGAATCGTGAACGTCACGCACAGCCATAGCTGCTCTTTCCCGGCTTAATCCACCAGGACCTAGAGCACTTAATCTCCGCTTATTAGTTAATTCTGCTAATGGATTTGTTTGATCCATAAATTGTGATAATTGAGAAGAGGAGAAGAATTCTTTAATGGCAGCTTGTAAAGGCTTAATATTAGTTAAGTTTTGAGCTGTAACTGCTTGAGTATCAGAAATGGACATCTTTTCATGAACACTACGTTCAGTTCTAGATAAACCAATTCTAAATTGATTTTGGAGTAATTCTCCAACAGTTCTAATTCTCCGATTGCCTAAATGGTCAATATCATCAACATTACCGACACCTTCTGTTAAATTAAGGAAATAAGAGAAGGAAGCAACAATATCTGGAACGGTAATAAACTTCTTATCAATTCTTAAATCCGTTGCAACAATATGAGAAATGTCTTTCTTCTCATCATTACGGTATACTTTAATGACTTGCACATAGTTATCTTCAGCCAAGAAACCACCATCCCCAAGTTTATGGGCATGTGCGCCTTGTTCAAAAATAGCTTTATCTTTCAATTCTTTAATCTTAATATCATCAATCAAGGTATCTTTTGGATAGATAATTTCGCCATTAACATCACAGAGTG
>JAQUTO010000056.1 GCA_028694305.1 Bacilli bacterium | reverse complement strand
CAGTAATTATTTTTAAAGGTATTCTTAATTTTTTCTTTATTCACGGCGGATCGTCCTCCTTAGACTAGATAATGATAACATTATTATCTAGGAAATTCAACTGATTATTATTATAATAATAAGGGAGTAATTATGCAAAGACAGCTTAAATATTTGGTGTTTATACTGGCGTGTTTAGTCTTAGCTTATGAAGGACTAACGAGTTTTATTATGGGTTTAGACCTCTCTTATGCTAATAGTATCCAAAACTTAGCTGTCGTTTTATCGAGACATAGTTGGTTGCCTTTAACCCATATCTACAATTCCATGCTCCAAGTTCAATATCTAAATTATGCTAATTTCCAATCAGTTTTAGCAGTTATTGTCTATTTCTTTGAGGGCTTTGGTTTAATTGAATGGTTGGGGTTATGTTTAGTGGTCATTGTGGCCATTATTTATTCGCGGGATGAAGAAACTCTTAGTTATTCGAACCTTGTTATGCAACTAGTCGGGTATCTACTCTTTTTTATTGAGATACTAATTACTATTTACTATGCCTTTAGGGTCTTTTATGCTGCTAATCTGAATACTTATGCGGTCTTGGGTGGGGTTTCAATTGTGTACATGGTAATAGGATTACTAGTTATGCTAATAAGTCTATTAGGCTTTATATATATAATATATAAGTGGAAGTCTACTAAATAGATAAGTTGCTATTTTCCCTGTTTTTGTTATAATATACTCATTTATGAATAGGTAGGTGGAGTCACACATGTCTCCTGATCCGATATTGTTGAATGTCTTTACTGATGCTTCCACACCTGGAAGATCGGCTTTAATTATAATTCTTTTAGTTGTCTTAATAATTTTATCGGCTTGTTTCTCGGCAACAGAAACGGCCTATTCGTCGTTGAATGAAATCCGGGTCAAGAACCTAGCTAAGATGAATGCCAATAAAAAAGGCGTCAAGAATGCTAGACGAGTTTATAACCTTTATCAACGCTATTCGCAAGTTATTTCGACAATCTTAATTGGTAATAATATTGTTAACTTAGCGGCTAGTGCAATTGTCACTTACCTCTTTACTAATAGTTTAAATCTAGGTGGACAAGGAGTCTTATGGGCGACCATTGTGGTTTCTGTTGTGGTCATTATTTTTGGAGAAATCATCCCAAAGAATATCGCTAAGCTCTATCCAGAGAAAATTGCCAGTTGGATGTCAGTTCCACTCCAAATCATCTTATTTGTCTTTTATCCAATTACCATTTTGTTTTCAAAAGCGGCTGATCGGGCAGAAGAACATGTGGAAGAAAAAGGTGAGCATGTCACTGCTACCGAAGATGAGTTATTAGAGATTGTTGATACCATTGAAAAAGAGGGTGTCATTGAACAGGGTGAAAGTGAAATTATTAAAAGTGCCATTAACTTTGATGATAAAATCATCACTTCGGCGATGATTGATAAGTCAAAAGTCTTATATGTTTATGATACCATCGATTTTGAAAATTTAGTTCAAGTTATTAAAAATTGTCCTTATTCAAGAATTCCGGTTTATTCTAGAAAGAAAAAACAAGTGGTGGGTATTATCCGCCAAAGAGATGTTTTTGATATTTTGGCTAAAGATGACCCCAAGTATGTTTTTAATATTTATAAATTAATGCGGATTGCCAATGTGGTTTCCTATCGACGAATCCTTCCTTATGCTTTGGAAAAGATGCAAAAGCAAAGAGCCCATATGTTAATTGTGGTCGATAATATCAAAGAAAAAGACTTTCTGGGCATTGTTACGATGGAAGACTTATTAGAAGAATTAGTCGGTGAGATTTATGATGAAGGCGATAAATTACCAAAGAACGTGGTCGAAATTGGTCACCATATCTTTGAAGTTAAAGGTGATGTTTTAATTGAAGACTTTTTTGATGATTACCTAGATGATACCGATTATCCAAGAACTGAATGCACCACGATGGGGGATTGGATTAAACGCAAACTCAAAAAGAAGCCTCATGAAGGCGATGAAGTTATTCATGATAATATTAAAATAAAAGTAACTTCAGTTAAAGATGGTTATATCTCTGCGATGGAAGTTGAACAATTTACCAAACAAGATGACGATGATTATAAGTAATTATTGCGGGTTGTCTTTGGCGTGTTTTTTAGTGATGTAATTATTGAGTAAGATACCACCAATACCTAAGACTGCTGCAATCGCAAAGATAATCACAGATTTCCAAATTCGTCCCTCACTTAGGGAGTTTCCAGCCATTGTCGATGTGATGATGGCTGGTATTTTTGCAATTAAGATGATTCCTAAAAAACGAAGGAGTGAAATCCCGGTAAAGGGCACAAAATAAGTGAGCACATCTTTCGGCGTTCCAATGATGAAAAAGAGGACAAAAATAGTTGTATCCCTTTTCGAAGGATCTTTCATATATTTCAAGAATTTATATTGATCAATTTTAGGAGAATTAAGCAAGCGGTCAATATCGTTTTTACCAAGTTTTCTAACAATTAAAAAGACGATGGCAGAGCCGATTAATGAACCGAGCATACAAATGAGGGCGCCACCCCAAGTGCCATATAATATACCACATAAAACTTCTAAAGGTTCACCTGGAATAAAGGCAATTACTACTTGTAGAACCATAATAAAAGTCATAATGGCATAACCCCAGAACCCAAATTGGTCCAACCAAGCTTTAAAGTTAGCTCTGCCTTCTTCACTCGCTAGGGTTCTAAGATAAGGTAAACAAGCAATAGTAATGCCAACAAAAATGACTACTACAATTAGTATTCCAATGAGTTTTTTGCGGACTTCTTTATCCTGCAGTTTTTTCTTAATTTCTTCTAACATATTAGTATTATACATAAAAATGTTTGAGTATCTATTTATTTTGAATAATATTGAGGATTTTTTTGTATAAATCATTATGTAATAAGTAATGTTACTTTGTGGAATGAATGGAGTTTACTATTTTTATGCAATTATTTAATTGCGTTTTTGTCCGGAATAATATATAATATTTACGACAAGGAGAAGATTATGCGTACCCAAAACCAATCAAGAATTGAAGAAAGAATTATCAAGGCAGAATATGGTGCTGTTTTTGTTACCTCTGATTTTACTGATATTGCATCATTTGACTCGGCTAATCGGGTATTAAATAGACTTGTCAGTTATGAAAGACTGAAAAGAGTTATGCGAGGAATCTATTATAAACCAAAGTACAATTCTATTTTGAATGAATATATTGCGCCTACTCCAGATAATGTGGCAAAAGCAATTGCTCGTAATTATGGGTGGGATATCGCTCCTTCTGGGGAAGTGGCTATGAATATGCTGGGAATTTCCACCCAAGTTCCAACTGTCTGGTCCTATGTTTGTAACGGAGCATACAGAGAGTATTCTTATGGTAATATTCTGCTGAAATTTCAAAAAACTACAGGTAAAGAGATATCAAATTATTCTTACAATACGGTCTTAGTTATTCAAGCACTTAAAGCTTATGGAAAGACTAATATTAATGACAAAGTTATTTCCAAAATATCTAGGAAATTGTCTCAAAAGGATAAGCAAATCATGCTTGCAGAATCTAGGACGACAACAGCTTGGATATATGAAACTATCAAAAATATATGTAATTGGGAGACCATCAGATGAAAAACATTGCCAAATCTAGTGAAGAAGTAAGAAAAGATCTTTTTATAAATACCGCGAGTATGCTTGGTATTCGAGAGGCGATTGTTGAAAAGGATTTTTGGGTGTGTTGGATGCTGGATATCATCTTTCATGAATTACCATTCAAAGATTATTTTGCCTTTAAAGGCGGAACAAGTTTATCTAAAGGATATGGTCTAATAGAGAGATTTTCCGAGGATATTGATCTGATTCTTGATTGCAGATGCTTAGGGTATCAGCAAAGTGATTTATGGATTAAACGCTCTATTTCGGCACAAAATACATTTAATAAAAAGATAAATGGTAAAACAGCAGAGTTTATTTCTCAAGTATTAATGCCATCCATACAGCAAAAAGGCGAACAGGAATTGAAAACTTAGGTTTTATATTGATATTGATAGTCCCCAAACTCTGGTTTTTGAATATCCACATAGTTTCGCTGATGGCTCGATTTTGCCGGAGATTCGTTTAGAAGTGGGAGTTCTTGCTTCTTGGAATTTATTAGAAACAAGAGAAATATCATCTTATGTTGCGCAAAAATATGGAAGGTTATTCACTCAGCCAACTACAACCATTTTGATGGTAAAACCCGAACAAACTTTTTGGGAGAAGGCCACAATACTTCATCGTGAGGCAAATAGAATTAATGGCAACTTTCCTCAACGTTATTCGCGCCATTATTATGACCTGTATCGGCTTTCAAAATCGGAAGTTAAAGGAATTGCCTTCAAAGACTTCCGTACACTAAAAGATGTGGTTGAGTTTAAAGACAAGTTTTATCATTGTTCTTGGGCCAAATATTCCGACTGTTTGAATGGAAACTTTAGGTTAATTCCAGACAAAAAAACACTTGAAAAGATAAACCTTGATTATGTGAAAATGCAAAATATGCTTTTTGGTATAAAACCATCTATTAATGAAATAATAGAATGTTTGAAAAACCTAGAGACAGAAATAAATGGTATATATTTAAAAAATGGCGGAGAAATGGGGATTTGAACCCCAGCGCCTGTTACGGCCTATCGGTTTTCGAAACCGACCCCTTCAACCGCTTGGGTATTTCTCCGTGCCTTTGTTATTATACAATACTAGACACCCCCTTTTCTATAAGAATGATATTTTCCTAGTCATAGACTAGGATAAACATGTTATAATAGATTAGTTAAAGGAGAATAGTTATGCCAAGTGATGTTGTTACTGAATTTCTAATTTATGTCCTTTTATTATTCGCACCTTTAGTAGCATATGGCATCTACTATTTTTACTCATCTTATATTAATCATAAAAACCATCTTGATACTGAGATTGGTGCCACTAAATTTAGAAAGTTTACCATTAAAATTGATTTTGCTGCAGGGATATATACCTTTATGTATCGGGGGAAGAATGCCCAAAACATATCATATAATAAACAAAAGTTTGAGGAACTAATGGCTGATGATAATGATTTAAAAGCTTGGCATACTTGGTTACGCAAGGTTTTAAAGAATGAGACCGTCCCAAATGATTTAACAGTTAACATCAAACAAAAAGAACAAGGGCAGAACTCTTTAAAGATTTCCCTTGTCTCCTTAAGTGATGATAAAAATACTTTGTATTTACAAGGTGAATTTATTCCATTGACTGACTTTAGTAAAATCAGCCAAAATGCTGCGTTGGATGCTTTAGACTATCGGCCTAGAATCAATAATGTGCTGAAAGAAAGTAAATATCCAACCGGGACAGTTATTATGATTAACTTTAATCGTTATGAATTTGTCAAACGTAGGTATGCCACCAGTGGCTTACAAAAGTATTTAGGGGCGATTTGGAATTATCTAGCTACTTTAGATGATGGGACAACTACTGTCACTGGTCTATTTAAACTTGATACATTTTTAATCTATTCAAAGAATATTCGGACTAGAAAAGATGTTCAAGCTATGGTTTCAACCATTCTTAGTAAGGTCGATTCATATATAAGTGGGACCGGCTATGAAATCGAAGTTGATCCAAAAATTGGTTATTCTAGTTTTGGTGAGTTCTCCACTGGTTTTGAAATGGTGGCCAGGCAAGCCTATAGTGCTTCTGTGGTTGCTGTTGATAATAAAGTTGACATTAAACACTATGATAATGAGTTGGATAAAGCATATCAAAATGAACTTTGGCTCATTATGTTACTAAGAGAATCGCTGAAAAAAGGCAATTTTCCTGTTATTAACCAAACCGTGGTTTCTTTGAATGAAGGTAATCAAATCGGTTCTTTCATCTATGTTGACTTTTCAACTACTAAGTTT
>JAQUTO010000055.1:2490-5972 GCA_028694305.1 Bacilli bacterium | reverse complement strand
AATACTTATCAAAGTTTAGCCTCTTACTTAGGCAGTGACTTAGCCTTAGTTAGTGCTTATCAAGATGAATGTAACTTTGTTTACACTTCACAAGGTAAAGCCTTAACAAAAGTTAAACTGCAAAAGTTAATTCAAGATGCGAGCAAGAAACGAGTCAAGGTTATGAAAGTGGGTCTCAAGGTATGAAGATAGCGGGACTACAAAAAGTGACTTTACTTGATTATCCTGACAAAGTGGCTTGTATTATCTTCACCCAAGGTTGTCCCTTCGCTTGTGAGTATTGTCATAATGCGGAGATTATTGATCTAGATACTCCAGGGACAGTGAGTGAGGAAGAGCTATTCGCTTACTTAGATTTAAGAGCAAAGATTCTCGATGGAATTGTCATTAGTGGGGGAGAACCACTAAGCCAAAAAGACTTAAAAGAATTTATTCAAAGTATTAAGAAAAAGTATCCAAATTTGCTGGTAAAACTTGATACTACCGGATTGAATTCAAAACTACTCCAAGAGTTAATTGACCTTCGTTTAATCGACTATGTGGCCATGGACTTAAAGAATAGTTTAACTAAATACGAGTTGACCTTAAGACATGGCGTCAAACTAGAAGAAATTAAAAAGAGTATAGAGATTCTATTAGCAGCACCGATTGAAGTTGAATTTAGAACAACCATTGTCAAAGGTCTGCATAACGAAGAGGATCTAAGAAGTATATTAGAATTAGTTGGGACTAAGCGTCCTTACTATCTCCAAAACTTCAAAGACAGTGAGTCAGTTCCAAATCACAAATTACAAAGTTTCACCAATGTTGAATTACAAACATTTATGAATAAATATTCTAAACAATATCCAAACCTAAAAATAAGGGCATAGAGAAAGAGGTAACAATTATGTATAAAGTTAGAAAAAGAGAAGGGCAAGTCGTTGAATTTAATATTGATAAAATTCGGAAAGCCTTAAAGGGAGCATTCGACTCTGTTGATGCTCAATATGATGATGATGTCATCGACTTTTTGGCACTTAAAGTCACTGCAGATTTCGCTCCAAAGGTTAAAGATGGAATTATTGCAGTTGAAGATATTCAAGATAGCGCTGAAGTCGTTTTATCCAAAGCTGGATATACCGATGTCGCTAAGTCTTATATCCTTTACCGTAAGCTCCATGAAAAGTTGAGAAATGTTAAGAAAACTTATCTTGACTACGGGGCAGTTGTTAATAACTACTTAAATATTAATGACTGGAGAGTTAAAGAAAACTCCACTGTTACCTATTCTGTGGGTGGTTTAATTCTCTCTAACTCCGGTGCTGTCACAGCCAACTATTGGTTGAGCGAAGTTTATGATGAAGAAATTGCTAAAGCCCACCAAAGTGCAGCAATTCATATTCATGATTTATCGATGCTAACAGGTTACTGTGCTGGTTGGAGTTTAAAACAACTTATTCAAGAAGGTTTAGGTGGTGTGCCTGGTAAGATTACTTCTTCTCCAGCCAAACACCTTTCTACGCTTTGCAACCAAATGGTTAACTTCTTAGGTATTATGCAAAATGAATGGGCTGGCGCCCAAGCTTTCTCATCCTTTGATACTTATCTTGCACCTTTTGTTAAGGTTGACAATCTTTCATTTGAAGAGACTAAACAATGCTTACAATCCTTTATCTATGGTGTTAATACGCCATCCAGATGGGGAACTCAAGCTCCATTTACTAATGTCACTTTAGACTGGACAGTTCCAGCTGATATGGCAGAACAAAACTGCTATGTTGGTGGTAAAGAGTTAGACTTCAAATACAAAGATTGCAAGAAAGAAATGGATATGATCAATAAAGCCTTCATTGAAATTATGATCGAGGGCGATGCTAATGGACGGGGTTTCCAATATCCAATTCCAACTTATTCAATCACCAAAGAATTTGATTGGTCAGAAACAGAAAATAACAAGTTATTATTTGAAATGACCGCTAAATATGGTACTCCATACTTCTCTAACTACATCAATTCCGATATGGAACCAAGCGATGTTAGAAGTATGTGCTGCAGATTAAGACTTGACTTAAGAGAATTAAGAAAGAAATCAGGCGGATTCTTCGGCAGTGGTGAATCAACAGGTTCAATCGGTGTTGTTACCCTTAATATGCCTCGTCTTGCTTACTTATCAGAGAATAAGGAAGATTTCTATAATAGATTAACTAAATTAATGGATATTTCAGCTCGTTCACTAAATATTAAGCGTCAAGTTATTACTAAACTTCTTGATGCCGGTTTATATCCATATACTAAGCGTTATTTAGGCCACTTTAAGAACCACTTCTCCACTATTGGACTAGTTGGTATGAATGAAGCTTGCTTAAATGCTAAGTGGATAAAAGAAGATTTAACCCACAAAGAAGCTCAAGATTTCACTAAAGAAGTTTTGAACTTTATGCGGAATAAACTTTCTGATTATCAAGAACAATATGGCGATTTATTTAACCTAGAAGCAACACCTGCCGAATCAACAGCTTATCGTTTTGCTAAACACGATAGAGAACAATTCCCAGATATTATTACTGCAACTACTAAAGATAAGACTCCATATTATACCAACAGTTCCCACTTACCAGTTAGTTATACTGAAGATGTCTTTGCAGCCCTTGATATTCAAGATGGCTTACAAACTCTTTATACTTCAGGTACCGTTTTCCACACCTTCTTAGGTGAAAGATTATCAGACTGGAAAGCCACGGCAAATCTAGTTAGAAAGATTGCTACTAACTACAAGCTTCCATATTACACAATGTCACCAACATATTCTGTTTGCCCACACGATGGCTACATCGTTGGTGAACATTATAGTTGCCCAACTTGTGGTAAGGAAACGGAAGTCTATTCAAGAATTACTGGCTACTATCGTCCAGTCAAGAATTGGAATGATGGTAAGAGCCAAGAATTCAAGGAAAGAAAGGTTTATGATATTAACCATTCTCACTTAGAAGCTCATCAACATAGTTGTGATTGTTCTAAGTTACATGATGGTGTCTACTTATTTGGGAGAGAAGGTTGCCCAAACTGCAAGACAGCGAAGTCAATCTTAGATAAAAATCATCAACAATATGAATATATTGATGCTGAAAAGAACATTGATCTCAGTAAAGAATATGCCATTAAAAAAGCTCCAACATTAGCCTTTGTTCATGCAGGTAATGTTGAAAAATATGTGTCATTAGCTGACATTAAACGCTTCTCTGGTGCGACTCACTAATGCTTTACGATATTATCATTGTTGGGGCTGGACCAAGTGGCTTAACCGCCGCCTTATATGCTTTACGGGATGACCGGAAAGTCCTCATATTAGAGCGGGAAGGTATTGGGGGTAATATTGCTTTATCACCAAGGATTGAAAACTATCCTGGCATTAAAGTTACCTCTGGACCAAACTTTGTCTCAGAACTCTATGAACAAGTCGTGAGTTTTGGGGGCGATGTTGAGATTGAAGAAGTAGAAAA
>JAQUTO010000055.1:0-2390 GCA_028694305.1 Bacilli bacterium | reverse complement strand
GATGGCACAATTGCTTATCGTTCCGCACTTGCATATTTAAATAAGATGAAGTAAGCATTTGCTTACTTTTTCTTTTATGTTATGATTATGGGTGGAGAAAAATATGTTTAAATTAAATTCAGAATATCAACCATCAGGCGATCAACCTGAAGCAATTAAAGAATTAGTAGCCGGCTTAAAAGAGGGCAAAAAGGCCCAAGTTTTAATGGGTGTTACGGGTTCGGGTAAAACTTTTACCATTGCTAATGTCATTAATACTGTTAATAAACCAACTTTAATCTTATCGCATAATAAGACATTAGCTGGGCAACTTTTTAGTGAACTAAAAGCTTTATTTCCAGAAAATAGAGTTGAGTATTTTGTTTCGAACTTTGACTTCTATCAACCAGAAGCTTATATTCCACAAACTGATACTTATATTGACAAGAATGCTGTAATGAATCAGGAAATTGAAATGATGAGAAGTAGTGCTATTAATTCAGCACTAGAACGAGATGACACAATTATTGTGGCGTCAGTGGCTGCTATTTATGGCTTAAATGACCCAGAAGAATATTCAAGTTTACTCTTCTATTTAAGAGTTGGAGAGACACTTAATCGCAAAGAAATAGTTCAAAACTTAATTGATGCTCAATATCAACGTAACCAACTCGATATTCCACCGGGCAGTTTTAGAGTCCGGGGCGATGTTTTAGAAATTGCGCCACCTTGGAGCAAGGAATTTTATGTTCGCGTTGAACTCGACGACGATGTGGTCGAAAGAATTACTGAAGTAGATCCAGTTACAGGTCAAGTAGTTAAGGGTTATCAATCTTATCCAATTTATCCGGCGGCAGGGCATGCTTCAAGTAAGAATCGAATCTTAGAAGCTTGTGTTACCATTCAAGAAGAACTAGGACCAAGACTAGCTTATTTTAGAGATGAAGGTAAGCCGCTTGAAGAAGAAAGATTAAGAGATCGGACATTGCATGATATTGAAAGTTTACAAGAATTTGGAATTTGTCCAGGTATTGAAAACTACTCAAGACATATCGATAAACGAGCACCGGGAACTCCGCCATATACTTTATTTGATTATTTTAAGAACAAAGATTATTTACTCGTTGTTGATGAATCACACGTGAGTTTACCACAAGTTAGAGGTATGTATAATGGTGATAGAGCGAGAAAAGAAACGTTAGTGAAATATGGGTTTAGGTTACCAAGTGCTTTGGATAACCGGCCTTTAAAGTTCGAAGAGTTTGAAGGTAAAATTAACCAAGTTATCTTTATGTCAGCGACTCCAGGTGATTATGAATTGAACTTAACCAACCATCATGTGGTAGAGCAGATTATTCGTCCAACAGGTCTAGTTGATCCCCAAGTTATTGTGCGACCAGCTGAACATCAAATTGATGATATCATTAACGAAATTAACCAAACAATTGCAAATCATGAAAGAGTTTTAATTACAACTCTGACCATTAGAATGGCCGAAGATTTAACTGCCTATCTCAAAAGTCGAGGTTATAAAGTGGCGTATTTACATAATGAAACTAAAACCTTACAAAGAACGCAAATCATCTATGAACTTAGAAAAGGTAAATATGATGTTTTAGTGGGCATTAACTTATTAAGAGAAGGTTTGGATATTCCAGAAGTCTCTAAAATCTTGATTTTAGATGCTGATAAAGAAGGTTTCTTGCGTTCTGAGAAATCTTTGATTCAAATAATTGGAAGAGCCGCGAGAAATGTTAATGGCACTGTCATTATGTATGCCAACCAAACCACTGATTCAATGGAGAAGGCTATTAGTGAAACTAATAGAAGACGTAAAATCCAACAAGAATATAACGAAAAACATGGCATTATTCCAAAAACTATTTATAAGGAAGTTAAGCCACCAGTCCACATCAGCGAAGATATTAGTGGTATCGATAAATACTTAGCTGGGACAAGTAGGAAACTAAAACCTAAATCTAAAGATCAATTACTAGTTCAATTAACTAAACAAATGAATGAGGCAGCTCGTAAACTTGATTTTGAAGAGGCGGCCGAATTACGTGACATCATTATGGAAATTCGGAGTGAAGAATAAAGCACTTTTAGTGTTGAAATCTAGCGTAAGTTATGTTAATATTATAAAGCACGTCAAAGTGCTGCAAGTAATCCGCCAAGCTCGTCACAGCTTGTGAATGCCCTAAGATTTGAAGGGGAGTGAGATACATGAACATGGAATTAGTTAAAGAAGTCACCGCTAAGCAAATGAAGAAGGATATTCCTACATTTGGTCCTGGTGATACAGTGAAAGTTCACGTACGTATCGTAGAAGGCGACAAAGAAAGAATCCAAAATTTCCAAGGTGTTGTTATTGCAAGACGTGGAACAGGAATTTCTGAAACCTTCATTGT
>JAQUTO010000054.1:2296-5990 GCA_028694305.1 Bacilli bacterium | reverse complement strand
TGATCAAGCCACTTTTGATATTTGCCATTTTCCACTGCTAAATGGTCATATTTGGTTGCTAATTCTTTACTCATATATTTCCTCCTAGACATAAAAAAACGTCCTACAAAGGACGATTTAACGCGGTACCACCTTAATTTATATCTACTATAGATATACACTCAATTATCGTTAACGCTGATTAGCGGGTAAACTACTAGTTTCATCTACCTTGCTCCAAGCCGACTTTCAAAAGTTCTTGTTATCTAGTTTCCACTCTCCTAGACTCTCTAATAATAGTTGCTTTTTACTCCTGCTTTTCATCGCACAAAGCAATTATAAAGAATAGAGGGCTTAAAGTCAAACAAAAAGGTGCATTTCAGCACCTTATTTAATTAATTCATTGAGTTTTGTAATAATCTTATTGACCCAAAGACGATTAGTATTGGTAGTATGAACAATTTCCACCGTTTCTGGCAAACCAAGTTCTCCCCTAATATTACGATCTAAGCGAGCTCTTTCTGATTGATTGAGTTTATCGTATTTAGTAGCAATAATCACAAATGGGGTTTTATTCTCATTTAGGATATCAAAGATATTTAAATCATCACCATTTGGAATTCTCCTTGAATCTAAAAGGAACAAAGCTCCGGCTAGATTCTCACGATTAGAAAGATAATCTGAAACCATCAAACCAAAACGACCTACTTCTTTTTTAGAGGCACCGGCATAGCCGTAACCTGGAGCATCGACAATCCGATACTTACCAGCCACATCAAAGAAGTTTAATAAACGAGTTTTACCCGGGTGGGAAGAAACCTTAGCTAAATTGCTTTGACCAGTTAAAGTATTAATAAAGGTTGATTTACCAACATTACTTCGCCCTAAAAGGACGATTTCTTTGGTATTATCAATAATCCAATCTTCTCTTGAGGCACCAGATTTAATGAATGTAACGTTACTTAGTACCATTTTTCTTAGCCTTCTCAAGGACTTGATCAATGATTTGTGAGACATGCTCAACATAAACAATCTTTAGATCTTTTCTAACTGATTCTGGAACTTCTTCAATATCTCTTTCATTCTCTTTTGGCACATAAATAGTCTTGATATGACTTCTATGGGCCGCAATTGACTTTTCTCTTAAGCCACCAATTGGTAAAATATTACCTCTTAAAGTGACTTCGCCGGTCATCGCAATATCTTGTTTGACTGGGCGATGAGTTAAAGCCGAGACAAGACAAGTGACAATGGTAACACCGGCACTTGGACCATCTTTTGGCACAGCTCCTTCTGGAAAATGTAAATGAATATCGGTATTATCAAATGTTTTAGGATCAATTTTAAATCTCTCAGCATTGGCTTTAACATAACCTAAAGCAATACTAGCAGATTCTTTCATGACATTACCTAAATTACCAGTAATCACAATATTGCCCTTACCTTCAAAAGTAACAGCTTCCACTGGTAAAATATCGCCACCATATTGAGTATAAGCTAAGCCAGTAACCACCCCAACTTGAGCTTTAGTCTCTTTCTTAGTGTATTCAAACTTTTCAGTTCCAAGATATTCTTTGACTTTATTAGCATCAATAATTTCTTTATCTTTAAAGTCACCTTTAACGATTTTTACACCTATTTTACGGCAAATAGAGCCAATATTTCGTTCTAATTCCCGAACTCCAGCTTCTCTAGTATAGCAACGAATTATATGCATAATACCACCAGTTGTAAAACTGATTTGATTTGCTTTAAGACCATTAGCATCTAATTGTTTCTTCACTAAATGCTTTTGTGCAATATGAAGTTTTTCTTCTTCAGTATAAGAAGATAATTCAATGATTTCCAAACGATCTCTTAATGGGGCTGCTACATTCTCTAAGTAGTTAGCAGTCGCAATAAATAAGACATTAGATAAATCATATGGTTCTTCTAAGTAGTTATCACTAAAAGACTTATTTTGTTCAGGGTCCAAAACTTCTAGTAAAGCACTGGAAGGGTCACCTTTATAATCAGAGCCAACCTTATCAATTTCATCAAGTAAGAAAACAGGGTTAACAACTCCAGCTTTCTTCATTCCTTGAATGATTCTGCCTGGCATAGAACCTAAATATGTTCTTCGGTGTCCCCTAATCTCAGCTTCATCAGAAATACCTCCCAATGAAACCTTAACAATTGGCCGACCTAAAGCCCGAGCAATTGAGTTCGATAAGGATGTTTTACCCGTTCCTGGTGGGCCACTAAAGCAAATAATCGGAGCTTTTAAGGATGAAGTTAGACGTTTGACTGCTAAATATTCAATGATTCTGGTTTTTGGTTTCTCAAGGCCATAATGATCATCATTTAAGACTTTCTCGACATTCTTTAAATCATCATTATCTTGGCTTCTTTGCCACCAAGGAATATTCATAACCCAATCAATATAAGACCAAACGATGCTACTTTCAGCACTGGCTGGAGGTAACATATCATATCTTTTTAGTTCATCAGTTATTTTAGACTTAATATAATCAGGATAAGGATTATCAGCTAACTTATTGCGCATGGCTTCACTATCATCATCTTTATCCGGTGTATCACCAAGTTCTTCTTTAATAGTTTTAAGTTTCTCTCTTAAAACATATTCCCGTTGATTTTCATCAAACTTGGTCCGCATTTTATTCTTGATGTCTTTTTCAATTTCCGAGATTTCTTGTTCTTCAGACAAGGCTTCAATGATCAACTCAAGCCGTTTATTAACATCAATTGTTTCCAGTATTTCTTGTTTTTTTTCAACTGAAGCAATCATAAATGTAGCAATTGTATCCGCCAATGTATTAGCATCAACACTATCGCTTAAGTGTTCCATTAAAATCCTAGCATCATCTGGAGTGTTATTAGCTAACACTTCAATTGATTTAGCTAAGTTTCTAACTAAAGCCACTTCCGTCTTTTTATCACCATAAACCGATTCAATGACTTCATAATTAGCAAAATTAACTGCATCTTGCTTATTAAAGTCAGAAATTCTCACTCTTCTAATTGAAACAAGTCCCACCGAAAGTGAGCCATCGGTCCTTGGTTTAGAAATCCGGCTAATTGAGGATAGTAGACCAATACTATAAAGATCATTTTGATCTGGATCTTCAATTTCAGGCGATTTTTGAGCAACAGAAAGGATAAAACCTTCACATTTCTCTTTTGCATATTCTATCGCTTTAATACTCTTAGTCCGACCAACTTCAAAGGAGTTATCTAATCCAGGAAATAAAACTAAATTACGAGTACAAACAACCGGTAACATTTGTGGTTGCTTTGTTGTTTGTTCAACTTGTGGTAAATCTACCATGTTATCCCTCCTTTTAGAACAAAAAAGACGCGCTGCGTCTTTTTGTTATTAATCTAAAGTGTTAACAGATTTGAGGTATTCTGAGATTTTGTCTGAGAAGACTTTGTTGGTAATTTCAGGCATTCTCTTTTCGAAGGCTTTGCGAATTTCTTCTTCACTAACCTTATAATGATCTGCCATACCCTTAATCTCGTTATCAATATCTTTTGGTTCAACCTTGATATTGTTATCTTTAGCAATCTCAGTTAGAACAAAGACTGTCTTCAAATTCTTTTCAACGTCTTTTTGAATGTCAGCTTTAATCTTTTCTGGGGTTTGACCACTGACTTCGCAGTATTTGTCAAATGGAATTCCTTTGCTTTCGACATTTTGGACATATTGACGATA
>JAQUTO010000054.1:0-2196 GCA_028694305.1 Bacilli bacterium | reverse complement strand
TTGACATTCGGATTCACTAATAATTTAGTAAATTTTTGAACTTTATCTATTTCTTTGAAGCCAGTAGGAATAATGATTTCAAGAGCGGCACTCATTGCATCTTGTGGTTTAATATGTTGTTTTGCAATCTTTAATGGTGCTTCTCCCTTTCTAAATCCTTTAACCTCGACATCTTTAGCTAATTTAGCATAGGCCTTTTCTTGGGCTTCATTCCATTCTTGACTATCGAATTCAGCTTTGATAGTTGTGATAGCTTCTGAAGTTTTTGTGACATTAAGTTTCATAATAGTCCTCCTCGTTTTTACGCTTATTTATGATAACACAATCTAGGGTGATAAGCAAACAATATAATAATAGATTATTATAGTCTAGTAGATATCATTTAGTTTGGTTACTTTCTTCACATACTCATCTAATTTAGGGGCTTCAACCTCATATTTCTCTAGAATTAAATCTAAATCTAATGGCATACCGAACATTTTGGTGGCCACACATTCGATAGCAGCAATGTAATAATCGTATTCTACTTTTTCAATATCAAATGGATATGTTCCGACTAAAACAAGTAAAGCCACATCTTTGGCAACATTACTTAAAGAGACATTATCGGGTGCTATTTGTTCACTGACACCTTTCATAATGGCTTGATAAGCCTCGGTCTCATCGACTGGTAGAAGCTCAGTTGGAGTAATTCTAATCTCGGTTTCATAATCAGCATATTCAAACTCCTGGGAGACATTTTGATTTCTTAAGAGTTCAATGATAATGGATTTTAGATAGCCAGCGACATCTTTATTCATTAAAACCACTTCTAAAGCAGCTAAGAAGTTACGAATGTTGCGATGCCCGAGTTGTTGAACAACTGGCGCTAATTCATTTAACTTTGAAGTTGTTAAAAGGATGTTTTGTAATTGTTCATCAGTATATAAATCGTAAGGTGAACGGTTAATGTTCCCCTTCTCTTTTTGTAATTTAAGTTGCCGATATGTTGTTTCAAAGAAATCTTCAAATTGGCCAGGAATAAAAGGCATCTTAAGTTCGGCCTCTAATAGTTTCATGGCTTCTTCTTGTTGATTAATCTTAATTAAAGCCACAATATAGAGGCTTAAAACGTCATAATAATGACGATTATTTGGTTCTTTGATTAGTTTGGAGGCTAGTTCCACAACTTTAGGATAATCTCTTAATCCCGAATAACAAATAACCCGTTGATATTTGGCAATATCCGAGTCTTCTTTGCTTAATAAATCCAAGGTGGCTTCATAACTACCTTGTTCAATTAATTCTTCAATCATGTGCTCCTCCTATTAGATAAAAAAATGGCGTCCACAAAAGGATTCGAACCTTCGACCCACGGCTTAGAAGGCCGTTGCTCTATCCGGGCTGAGCTATGTGGACACACGCGTTATTATAATAAACTATTAGACTAAAAACTGCAAGATTATTTCCGTCTCTTTTTACTAATAAGTTTCAAAACCCAGTTCTTAAACGCTAACGCGGTTCGATTAATCCAGGGATAGACCGATAAAGAAGCTAAAATCAAAACTAAGGTTAAGAGGAATTCTTGATAAGTTAAATGGGTTAATGAGAAGAAAGAAGCATATTTTAATAAGGCAAAAATGAAGATAAACCACATAAAGCCATACATAACCATTCTGCCTAAATTGAATGGCTTACAGACTTTAAAGAGAACAAATAGACCTAAACAAGTTGAGATTAAAACCATCGCTGTTGAGATAGCAGGTGTTGTCATATCAGTCATTAAATATTGGGCATTCAAAATCAAAGCCAAATAGTTAACTGCAACTAGTAAAGCGCCTGGGAAAGCACTAACTAAGACATTTTGGAGGAATCTCCCCTTGATATTGGCATTATTCGGTTCAATAGCGAGATAAATAGAAGGTAAAGAGATAACTAAGAAATCATAGAATAAGAGTTGGACTGTTTGGAGTGGATAAGTCCGACCTAAGCAGATAACAATAATTGCCAAAAAGAAGGAGAACATACTCTTGGTTAAGAATAAGGTTGCAACCCTTTGAATATTATTGATGACTCTTCTTCCTTCTTGGACTGTGGTCGGTAAGGAATCAAAGTTAGAATCCATTAAGACTAAGTGAGCAATATTACGGGTTGCTTCACTGCCATTCGCCATAGCAATCGCACAATCGGCTTCTTTCATGGCCAAAATATCATTGA
>JAQUTO010000053.1 GCA_028694305.1 Bacilli bacterium | reverse complement strand
TTTTGGTACCCTAAGATTATTAGTTAGTTATAAACTATATAGAACAAGTTTGGATCAAACTAGATGTTTTGGTACCCTCAGATTATTAGTTAGTTATAAACTGTTATGGGGGGTTAGTCAGGCGAGTTTATGTTTTGGTACCCTCAGATTATTAGTTAGTTATAAACAGAAAATGTTGGAGAATGAATATACCTACTGTTTTGGTACCCTCAGATTATTAGTTAGTTATAAACGCTGAGCAAGTAATTTAACTTGTTGATCATGTTTTGGTACCCTCAGATTATTAGTTAGTTATAAACTGAAGTATTCATCGGTGATCAATGTGTAGCGTTTTGGCACCCTCAGATTATTAGTTAGTTATAAACATGGGAAGTGGTACGACAGGATTAGCAACTGTTTTGGTACCCTCAGATTATTAGTTAGTTATAAACATTATTTGTTTAAAAGTAACTTCATACTCTGTTTTGGTACCCTCAGATTATTAGTTAGTTATAAACTTAATTCCGAGCAACCTACATCGTTAGAGTGTTTTGGTACCCTCAGATTATTAGTTAGTTATAAACAGATACATCGCTTCCATTGATCGTGACCTTGTTTTGGTACCCTCAGATTATTAGTTAGTTATAAACCTAACTTATTGTCCTTGCACCACGCAAGGTGTTTTGGTACCCTCAGATTATTAGTTAGTTATAAACCGTGGTAGGTAGGTCAGCCGTATTAGCCTTGTTTTGGTACCCTCAGATTATTAGTTAGTTATAAACCATCACTTACCATAAAGATAGTGGGAATACGTTTTGGTACCCTCAGATTATTAGTTAGTTATAAACTTATTAATTATTTAACAACTGGCGCTACTAGTTTTGGTACCCTCAGATTATTAGTTAGTTATAAACCCACTTCGGTTAATGTCGCTAATGTGCTAGGTTTTGGTACCCTCAGATTATTAGTTAGTTATAAACATAGTTTAGACAACTTACCCATAATGACTGGTTTTGGTACCCTCAGATTATTAGTTAGTATCTAGATTGATTTATAACTGTAATGATTATTCATTTCATTATGTAAAAAAATTCCACACTTATAGTGTGGTCTTTTTTTTGGACATTCCATTTTTTATAATAGTAGCCCAAGCAAATAATGGGCAAAAAAGGAGGTTGATTATACGATGAAAAAATTTAGTATAGACGCTCTAAAGGATTTTACAAACGACAGTCTATTAGAAGACCAAGATTTAGTTGATGAAAAAGATCAAGGGGATAACAAATTATCTGTAAAAAAGCCCAAATCTATTAAAAGTGTTGATTCTGATGGTGTAACCAATAAAATTAACCGATACTTTGAGTCTTCTCAATTTACCGAGAGTGCTTTTCAATTAAAGAAATCTTTACTAGAAGAATTGAAAAAATTACGTAAAAATAAAATAATATTTAGACCATATATTGAAGCATTAAGAAGTCATGCATATTATATCAATAAGGTTAAATCCTAATTCAGGGGAGGTAATAAAATGAACGAAAAAAATAAGGATGAAGTAACATGCGATTCTCGAGAGCCTTTTCCAATTCCACGGTTTTCTACAATAATCGACAATTATAAGGAAACAATTGGGGATAATCCAGATCAAATTATGTTATTTGTCTATTGCAGTATTATTGTTAGACATGCCTATCGAGACTTGCTTATGCAACTACATGGAGCGGAGATAACTGAAGCCTCTATGGAAACTATGGCCTTTGGTTTATTTCTAACTTATATCTGCAATCCTTCGGAATCTATGACTAAAGCTTATAATAGGTTTAAAAGAAGTAAATTAGGCACATTTATGCATAAATCAATTGTTGATGATGTAGGTGGATTTTTTGATTATAGTATAGTTATGACTAAAATTAATAATAATTAGTCCTTTTAATTTTGTGTTCTATCGTGAGAAATAATCCCTAAGATTGTATCAGCTATATTATTACAATGATCGCCAATACGTTCAATATTGCCAGTTAAATCAACATAAACAATGGAAATATACTTCAGAGCGGCTTCTGGATTCTTAATGATTCTTTGAACGTGTCTTTCTCTAGCTGCTTTATTGAGTTGGTCCATTTGACCTTCTTTTTCTTTAACAATGTTGGCGATAAAGGTGT
This sequence comes from Bacilli bacterium, assembly GCA_028694305.1. GTDB lineage: Bacteria > Bacillota_I > Bacilli_A > RFN20 > UBA1709 > JAQUTO01. Next base: position 3,913 of record JAQUTO010000053.1, on the reverse strand, counting down.
TTCGATGCTTAAAGGCTTCCATAGCATTCTCTAGCATTTCTTTGGCTAGTTTAAGTAACGCATTGATATCATTGCGTCCTTCATCAGAAATCTTATTATCAGAAGCAAAGTATTCCTCAAAATATTGAACTAAGTTCTCGCAGTGGTCACCGATTCTCTCGATATCTCGGTAAGTTTTTAGGATTCGACCATATAAGTTAATTTCATGAGGCTCTAAGGAAGAATGTTCCATTGAAGTTAAGAAAACGTTGAGTTTTTGCTCAAATTGATCCAAAGTTTCTTCGATTTCTAAAACCAGATCTTTGGCTTTTATATCTTCTTCATTAAAGTATTTATAAACTCCATCGATTGCTTTAATAGCTAAGCCTCCCATGACAATAGTTTGGTCTTTGGCAATATCAAGGGCAGTAGCGGGCATAATATCTAGAACATTTCTATCCAACAAAGATAGATTGACTTCTGCCAGTTCTGGCGGCTGTTCTTTTGAAGGTAAGATTTTATTAACAAATTTAACCAGTAATGGAGCACACGGTAAAAGAATGGCAGTAGTTATCACGTTAAAGATAATATGAGCAACAGCAATCTCCATTCTTGGTGTCATATTGATTAAACTATCGAGCCAAGAGATGAAATCAACATATGGATTTAAGAAGATCATAAATAAAACTGTACCAATAACGTTGAAAATAACATGGATTGCTGCGGCTTTTTTGCCTTCTCTTGAACTGCCAATAGCAGCGATAATTGCAGTAACTGTAGTTCCGATATTAGAGCCAAAGACCAAAGGAAGAGCAATCTTTAAAGTAAAACCATATTCAACTGATGATTCATATAATGATTGAATAATACCAATAAAGGCTGAAGATGATTGAATAGCGGCTGTTCCAACAGTACCGACTAAGACACCTAAGATTGGTGTTTCACCAAATCTTTGAACTAAAGTTATGAATTCTGGCAATTGAGCAAGTGGTTTTAGAGCACTTTCCATTAAGGTCATTCCAAAGAAAATCATCCCAAAGCCCAACATGATAATACCAACATATTTGAGTTTAGGACGATTTGCTAAAAGATAGATAAAAGCCCCAATAACTAAGACAAATGGGGCAAAACTGGAAAGATTAAGACCAATGATGAAGGAGGTAACCGTTGTTCCAATGTTAGCACCCATGATAATTCCGGTAGCTTGAGTCAGACTGATTAAGCCAGCCCGAATTAAACCAATTGTTAAGGCAGTTGTGCCACTGGATTGAATAAAAACAGTGACACCAGCCCCAATAAGGGCGGCTTGTATAGGTTTAGAAGCATATTTATCAAGGACTGATTTGATTTTAGAACCAGCCGCTTTTTTAAGACCATCACTCAAAAAGGCAATTCCAAAAAGGAAAATACCTAAACCTGCAACGATGTAACCCCACCAAGCTAACGAAAATGCCTCTAGTTCCATAATGCACCTTTTCTCTACCTCATTATCATAGCAAAAAAGAGGTATCATTTCCACTTTTTGTTGTACAATTCGCCTAAAATTTAGGATTTAATCAATCTTCTCTCTATATAAATAGGGGAGGTCAATATGAATATACTAGTTAGTCAGACTACGCATAATGGTTGCGCTGTATCTTGCTTGGATATGATTCTAATTGCTAATGGTATTAACCTTGAAAGCCATAAAATGCACTTTTTAATCGGTGAAAATCCAATATTGAGTTTGCAAGATATTATTGAAAGATTACACTTTTTCAATATAAATTCAAAGGCGTATTATGTTAAAAGTAAAAAAATAGTAGATATTTATGAGTTTAAGAATGTGCTGATTCATGATCATAAACATTATTATCTGATTGAGAGAGTTAATAAGGAGCAATATCGAATATTTGATCCTGCTAGAATGCACACATTTATTCGAAAGTCTAGATACATTGAAAGACACTGGGATGGTTATTGCTTAGTCTTTGAATTGAAAGGTTATCAAAATCCTTTATTTGCTCGTTATCCTAGAGTGCCATTTCAAATTAAACTGATTATTATCAGTTCCTACCTCTTTATCTTGCTATTTTTCTATCTAATGACCACTTAAATATGCTACAATAGGCGTGGTGATAACATGGAATTTTGTATTTATTATAAAAATACAACAGCAGTAAAACTACCTAATTATGAAAAGGATTGTAACTCAATTGCACTTACAACCTTTAAACAACTTAAAAAACAGGGTAATTTTATCATTTCATTAACTTTAGTTAATGATCAGAAGATCCATGAAATCAATAAACAGTATCGGAACATCGATAGACCAACTGATGTTATCAGCTTTGCCTACAATGATCAAAATGAAAAAGTTGTAGTTAGCAAAGGTGTCCCTAATGATTTAGGGGAGATTATCATCTCGATTGACACAGCCAAACGACAAGCCGAGGAGTATGACCACTCATTAAAACGTGAGTTATGTTTCTTGTTCTTGCATGGTCTACTTCATCTTCTGGGCTATGATCATCATACTCCAGTAGAAGAAAAAGTCATGTTCTCGTTACAAGATGAGATTCTTAGTAAACTCGATATTTAAGGGAAAAAGGTGTAAAAAATGAATGAATTATTGATTAAAACTGCAATTGAAGCTCAAAAATTAGCCAAAGCGCCATACTCTAAGTTCAAAGTGGGTGCGGCTGTTTTATTGAAAGATGGCAAGATTATCAAGGGCGCCAATATTGAAAATGCTGCTTTTGGTGCTTCGATGTGTGGCGAAAGAAATGCCATTTTTGGGGCTTATTGCCAAGGCTATAAAAAGAGTGATATTGTCGCTATTGCTATCACGGCAAATTGCGACCCAATTGCTTCACCTTGTGGCACATGTCGCCAGGTTTTATTTGAACTCTGTCCTTTGAAGACGCCGGTTTATTTAGCAAATAATAAAGGAAAAGTCATTGAAACGACTGTGAAGGAACTCTTACCTTTAGGTTTTAGTTCAGAAAGCATGAAATGAGTTTTAAATCGGGATTTGTGGCGATAAATGGTCGCCCTAATGTAGGTAAATCTACACTCTTGAATCATTTTTTGGGTCATAAAGTGGCAATTATGTCACCTAAAGCTCAAACTACTAGAAATGTTATTCAAGGTATTTATAATGAAGATAACTGTCAAATTATCTTCATTGATACACCTGGGATTCATAAACCACATACAAAATTAGGCGAATATATGAATAATTCGGCTTTATGGGCTAGTCGAGATGTTGAAGCCATCTTAATCTTAAATGATATTACCGAGGACTTTGGTCCGGGTGATAATTATGTTATTGAGAACCTTAAACAAAGAAAATCGCCAGTTATTTATGTCATTAACAAGGTTGATTTAGTTAACAAAGAGAAGGTTTTGGCCAGAATTGATCAAGTTAAGAATTTAATGGATTTTAAAGCAATTATTCCTGTTTCTGCTAAAAAAGGCACAAATTGTGATGATTTACTCAAAACTTTAAAAGATTTAATGCCTGATGGTCCTAAGTATTATCCTGAATCAGTTATCAGTGACCATCCAGAGTCGTTTATCATTAGTGAATTAATTCGGGAAAAGATTCTCTTCTTTACCCAAGAAGAAGTCCCGCATTCAGTCGCTGTTATTCTGGAAAAGAACGAAAAACAAAAGAATGGAAAAGTTGCGATTGCAGCCACGATTATTGTAGAAAGAGCTTCTCAAAAGAAGATAATTATTGGTCATGGTGGCTCAATGATTAAAAAGATTGGGATTGCTGCACGCAAAGATATTGAATCATTATTAGGTAGTAAAGTTATTTTAACTACTTTTGTGCGGGTAGAAGAAGATTGGCGTAATCGCACTAAATACTTAAAAGAATTTGGTTATCGCGAAGGAGATTAATGGAAAAACTAGTTCAAGGCTATGTAATCAGAGTATCACCATATCA
>JAQUTO010000052.1 GCA_028694305.1 Bacilli bacterium | reverse complement strand
CCATTCACCGCTTCAAAGAGGAGAGCCAGTTCATCATATTTATTCATAGTTCAGTTCCCTCCTTTAAAATGGAACGCCAACATTAGCAGTGGCGAAATCCATAATTGCTTTAGCGATAACATCATTCTCAGTAAAGACTTTAAAGAGCCATGATGAAGACAATGTCATACTTGTGGCAGGTAAGAATAAGTCCAAAGCCACTAAATATAAAATCACAAAGATCACAGCTTTAATAATTCCAAAAGCAATACTCATCCAAGTAGGAAAAGCCAAAGTGTACTCTGGGTCTTGTTGATACTTCTTGAGTGAAGGAATAAAAGCCAGTCTAACTAAGATATAAAAAATAATGAATAAAACAATAGCCGTAATTGCAATCATTAAGAAAACATAAAAGCCTTGCATTCCATCTCTTAAAAATGCAGGCCCAAGTTTTTCATAAATTGTGCTTAATCCTAGATACTTTTCAAAGAAATCAAAGTAACCTAAGAAGTTTTTGATAACTAAAAAATAACTCAAAACAGCCGCTGCCACACAAGCAGTTGTGAACGGAATTTGGTGTTTTGGGGTCGAATAAATATTACGAATGATGGTAGTGACAATAATGAGAATTACCATACCTTCGACAAGTAGCCAATCAAACATTCTTTAATCCACCTTCAAGTTATTATAACATATTTTTTACTTGTGGAAGATTTTATCTACTATTTTTTGCTTAGTGTAGGGCAATTCCGCTACAATTTCACGATTTGACATATAGGAAAGAACACCAGAAAGTTGACCAAAAACTAGCTTGTAAGCGTGCAAAAACTGGTAACGCATTTTATATTCTTTTGCAAAGGTCTTATTTTTTGCAAAATCACCATACTTTTGATCACCGACAATTGGATAACCGGAAAATGCTAAATGTACCCGAATTTGGTGGGTTCTTCCAGTTAATAGCTCAGCTTCAACTAAGGAATATTCACTATTAGTTAAGACCGGTATAACTAGGGTTTTTGCTGGCAATCCATTTGGGTCAACTCTAACGAGTTTCAATGATTCATTTTTGAGTAAAGGAGCGTTGATTTCTAAAGGCGCCTTTAACTCATTAAAGCATAAGGCTTGATAATATTTGTGTAGGCCTTCTCTAAATTTGAAAATATTTTGCAATTCATGGAGTGTCTCCATATCCTTACCAAAGATAACTAAACCCGAGGTATTGCGATCTAAACGATGGGCTGGTGCGACAACGCTGGAATCACCCTTATCTTTACAATAAGAAAGGACTTGATTAGCCAAGGTGTTGGTGGCTTCATGTTCATCAGCGTGGATACTTAATCCAGCTGGTTTATCAACAATCAATAAATGTTGATCTTCATAGACTACTCTAAAAGATTTGACCAATTTCTTAACTGGTTTTTCTTCCATATATTTTTCTAGATATTCAGGGCTTAAGTAGACTTCAATTAAGTCGTTCTCTTGAACTAAATACTCCCCTGCTACTCTTTTAGCATTAACCTTGATATCTTTCTTTCTAAAAAGTTTATAAAGCAAACTCAAAGGAGCATTGTTCAATTTCTTGCGCAAATACTTATCTATTCTTTGACCTTGCTCTTCAGCTTTAACATTAAACTTAATCATACTTCTCCTTATTTACGAAAACTCTTTAAGAGTTCTTTATCTTCTTTACTGACTCTAAAGGAATCGTGGCATTTAGAAATGCCTTTATTACAAATAAAGGAATTGGTTTTATTTCTTTTAAAGTAAGCGAGAGTCTCATCCCGGTGCTTAACAAAGGCTTCACAAAGTAACCAAGCACCCATCATATTAACATAATACTCTTTTTCTTCACTTAAACCATCTAAAACAGCATAGATATCATCTAAATATGCCGGATCTTTAACAAACTGCAATAAGATTGATAAACCCATTCTTCTAGTGAAAGGAGCTTTTGACTTCAAATAACGTTGGGCCAGTTGATAATAAGCCTTTTCATTATTAGGTTTTATCTTGAAATTTAAGGTATCAACAGTAGCCCAGTTATCAACGCTAGTTAGATAATCATCTAAATACTTAACCATAGTTTTAAAATCTGGAATATAAGTAATGAGTACTCCATTTATAATAATGTTGACATGATAATCTCGAAGTTTTAAATCAAGGAACTCTCTAAAATTGCCTTTTTTAATCTCTTTTATTATACGTGAAACATCTTTTGAAAGAATTGCCAAACAAGGATAATTAGTATTAATTACCCGCTGCTCCCAATCTCGCTTATCTTGTGACCGGGCTAAAGTTAGTAGATACTTCTGAAATTCTTGACCTAACTCTTTAGTCCAATGCTCTTGTTTTAATTCCATATTCTTATTTTAGCACTTTTATGAGTCCCTATATACTAGATTATTCATATTGATTTTCTCCAAAAGGTGTGATAATATAAAACTATATGGAGCAAATGCCATGATATTAACATTCCACGATTTAGAATTAAAGTATAAGAATTATACTGATATAAAAGGAAAGGTTGCCAGAGATATAAAAGAAGGCAAACTCTTTAAGTTGAAAAAAGGGTTATATGAAACGGATAGAAAGACACCGGGGTCTTGGCTAGCTGGTTATATCTATGGTCCTTCTTATATTTCCTTTGAATCAGCTCTAGCCTATTATAACTTAATTCCAGAAGCAGTCTACAATGTATCATCAGCGACATTTAACAAGCGCAAAAGTAAAGAATACCATAATGTATTTTGCTCTTTTTATTACCATGACATTCCTCAAGATGCCTATCCATTAGGAGTAAAGACCATAGTTCAAGGTAATTATTCATATTCCATTGCAACTGCAGAAAAAGCCCTTTGTGATCGAATCTATATTGTTCCACCCATTGGGTCAATTAAGGGACTTAGGGAGTTACTATTTGAGGACTTAAGAATTGAAGAAGAAGATTTTGATAAGTTTGATAAGCAAGCTTTATTTGATATAGCACCTAAATACCATTCCAGTAATTTGAATCTATTGGTAAAAATGATTAAAGGAGAAAAAAATGATAACAATCTTGAATCAAATGCTCAATAATTACAGCATTAACACTCTAGAGGACAAGAAAAATGCAATAAAAGAAGTAGTTCAAGAAGTGATTCTATGTGGGCTAGCTCGCACAAACTTCTTTAATGAAGCGGCTTTTTATGGCGGAACAGCCCTTAGAATATTTTATGGTCTTGACAGATTCTCTGAAGATCTCGATTTTTCTTTAATGACGCCAAACTCAAACTTTGATTTAAGCAAATACTTTAAAACCATTGAGAACGAAGTTAAATCACTAGGCTTAAATTTTAGTGTTGAAGAAAAGAAAAAAAGTGTTGAATCAAACATCAAATCCGCATTCTTAAAAGGTAATACCAAGGAACACATCATTAGTTTGTATTCAGGAAATGACAAAATTAATCCTGAAGAAGTAATCAAGATTAAATTTGAAATTGATGTTAATCCACTACCATATGCTAACTTCGAAACAAAGTATGGTTTACTTCCTTCTCCATATAAGGTCACAATTTACGATTTATCTTCACTATTTGCCGGGAAGATTCATGCCATTATTTGTAGAAATTGGAAAAGTAGAACAAAAGGCCGGGATTTATATGATTATGTTTTCTTCCTATCGCAAAATGCCACAGTAAATATGCAACACTTAAAGGCTAGATTAGTGCAATCAAATTATCTAAAAGAAGATGATGATTTTACTCTTAATAAACTTAAAAAAATCTTAATTGATAAGTTTTCAAACATTGATTATGAAAAAGCTAAAGAAGATCTGACTAATTTTATAAAAGATGGTAGAAAATTGGACTTATGGAATAAAGATTTTTTCATTGCAATAACTGAAACACTAAAAGAGCAATAAATAAAAAGCGAGCATCATATAAAGGATGTTCGCTTGTTTTTTAATGGCGGAGAAATGGGGATTTGAACCCCAGCGCCGTGTTACCGACCTACGAGCTTTCCAAGCCCGCCCCTTCAACCGCTTGGGTATTTCTCCTTAAGAACAGTTGTGCTTTATTATTATAGCAATAACTTGGCTAAATGTCACCACAAAATAAGAGGTTTTCCCCCTTATTTTGTCTTTCCTAATAACTTAAACATATTCTTCTTATAAATCTCTACTCCAGGTTGATTAAATGGATTAACGCCATTTAAGTAAGCACTCATTCCACAAGAGCGCATAAAGAAGTAAACAAGGTAGCCAAAGTTAAAAGCATCCATCGTATCATAATTAACAATGATATTTGGAACTTTACCCTCAACTGAATGAGCTTGTAATGTTCCATTTAAAGCTTTATCTTGAACAAAACTTAAGGTTTTACCCGCCAAACAATTGAGTTCATCTAAATTTACATTTTCTTTATTAATCGTGACATCATTAACTACTTTATTTTGCTTTAAGATAGTTTCAAATAAGATCTTACTCCCATCTTGAATGAATTGTCCTAAACTATGTAAATCAGTTGAGAAAATGGCACTGGTTGGTAATAAACCTTTGCCCTCTTTACCTTCTGATTCACCAAATAATTGCTTCCACCATTCATTAAACATGGCCATATTCGGTTCATAACTAACGAGCATTTCGGCTTTATATCCTTGCTCATATAACATATGCCGATAAACAGCATATTGATAAGCTGCATTACTCTTTAATGAAGGATCAACTAAATCTAAATAACAACGTTTTGCTCCTAATAACATTTGATGAGCATCAATTCCAGCACAAACAATTGGGAATAAACCCACTGGAGTTAAAACACTGTAACGACCCCCAATATCATTTGGAACTACTAGAGTTTGATACCCTTCTAAACGGGCTAAATCTTTTAAAGCCCCTTTATCTTTATCAGTAGTAGCAACGATTCTATCTCTGGCGCCTTCTTTACCATATTTCTTAACGAGTAATTCTCTTAATAAGCGAAAGGCTAAGGCGGTTTCAGTGGTTGTCCCCGATTTCGAAATAACATTCACTGCAAAATCTTTATCTTCCAAATACTTTAAAACTTGATAAGTATAATTAGAAGAGAAAGTTTGTCCTAAATAAACAATTTCCATTCCTTGATCTTGCGGATAAAGCCCGCGAATGGCCTCAATGGCTGCTCTAGCGCCGAGATAAGAGCCCCCGATACCACAAACAACAAGAATCTTATATGTACTTCTAAATGACTCTGCTAAGCTAATCACATTAGCGATTTCTTTCTCATTAAAAGTATTTGGATATTCATACCAACCAAGGTAATCGGACCCCTCACTTGTTTTATTCTTCATGCCATTATCAATACTTGTTACTTGATCTTGGTAACTAGTTAAATCCATTTTATTAGTAGTCTCAATTTTAATCATGGTGGTTGCTCCTTTGTTCATTTCAGTTTGAATATTCATTTCAGTATTAGCCATTAAAAGCGGAAAATCACTTAAGCGTTTGCAGTGATATGGGCGCCTTTTATAAGTTTGAGTTTTAGCAAAGCGTCTATGGTTATTAGTCAATCTTTTTAAAGATAGTTTAACTTGGTGTTTGGCTTCATCTAATTCGATGATTTCAGTATTAACATAATCACCCACTTTGAAGTAATCTTCAATACTGCGCACAAATTTATCACTGATTTCAGAGATATGGATTAAACCTACATAACCATCATCAAGTTGCGCAAAAGCCCCATAAGGTTGAACCCCTATGATTTTAACTTTTACTTCTTCACCAACTTGATACTTATGCATTTTTATACCCTTTCTATCTAAACTATGTTATTATAACATAGTTAAGAGGAGTGAGGCAAAAATGAACGATATTGATAGCCAAATAATTGCGGTTATTGAGAAGATAAAACCTTTTTTGCAACGTGATGGTGGAGACATCCATTATCATCATTATGCTGATGGGATTGTCTACATTACTCTTTCTGGTGCTTGCCAAGATTGTGCCTTGATTGATAATGATATCTCGGAAGGGATTGAAATCATTATGCAAGAAGAAGTGCCTGGTGTAGTTAAGGTAGTCGCAATGTCTTCTAAAGATGTTGAAGAATGGAATAAAAAACAAAAGGAAGAGAAATAAATCTCTTCCTTTATTTTGTACATTCATTAACAAACTTCTTAACTGCTGCTTCATAAATACTTGGATCTGTTAGACAACTTAAGGCATGATTTGCGCCATCAATGAGGACAATTTCTTTTTTAGA
>JAQUTO010000051.1 GCA_028694305.1 Bacilli bacterium | reverse complement strand
CAGTTTTAGAGAACTTTTTAGCTAACGACTTAAGTTCTTTCTATCTTGATATTGGTAAAGATGTCTTATATTGCGATGAATTTGATTCTAAACGCAGAAGACAATATCAAACAGTCTTACATGAAGTTCTAGATTCATTATTGAGGCTTCTGGCTCCAATTCTGCCACATACGATGGAAGAGTTATATCAATTAACCTCTGATAAGAGTGAAGAATCGGTTCATTTACTTAGTATGGTTAAGCCACAAGATGTTAATGAAGAAGTCTTAAAAGAATATACCGCCTTACTAAAACTAAGAACTGAGGTTTTGAAAGCCTTAGAAGAGAGTAGAAGTAAAGGTGAGATTGGTTCAGCCCAAGAAGCAAGATTACAGTTAGACATCAATGATAAATATACATCCGAGGTCTTTAATAAGATGTCGCATGCCGAACAAGTTCGTTTCTTCATTGTTTCTGATTTAGAGTTAGTTAAGAACAATGGCTTAAAACAAGAAGTCTCACAAGTAAAAGTCTTAAAAGATGAAGGTATTAAGTGTGAAAGATGCTGGAATAGGTATCCAGCCAACAAAGTTAATGCTGAACACCTCTGTGAACGCTGCGAGAAAGCATTTAAAAAGGCGGCCCAACATGAATAAGTGGATAAAAGCTAACAAAAAGAAGTTACTTATCTACTTACCAATTTTAGTAGTGGTCTTAATTCTTGATATTGTAACTAAAAAAGTAGCAATTGCTAATTTAGTGGAAGGAACAAGTGTAGAAATCATTAAAAACTTCTTCTATTTTTCTTTATGTTACAATACTGGAGCTGCTTGGTCTAGTTTTGCTAATTCCATTGGAGTTTTAATTGCCATTTCTGTCATTGCTTCGGTTGGCTTAACTGTTTATTATTTTAGAAAAGATCCAGCTAGAAGTCCTTTGGCCAATGTGGCCCTCTCTTTGATTATCGCTGGTGCTGTTGGAAATGGAATTGACCGGATAATTTATCATAAAGTCACTGATTTCCTTGATTTTTATATCTTTGGTTATGATTTTCCGGTTTTTAACTTTGCTGATAGTTGCGTTGTTGTCGGCGTTATTTTGATTATTATTTATTTGATTATTACTCCGGATGATAGTGGAGAACCATCAATGAAAGAGTTAAGAAAAGCTAAGAAAGAAGGGAAGAAGTAATGGAAGAGGATATTTTAACTTATACCATTACCCCTGAATATCAAAAAATGCGGATTGATAAAGTCTTAAGTGACATTTATCCGCACTTTTCGCGCACTAGAATTCAAAATATGATGGATGATGAAGATGTTTTAGTTAATGATAAGATCGTTAAACCTTCTTATAAAGTTAAAAAGGGCGATGTCATTACTTTAACCATTTATCCTGATATTAGTAGCGACATAGTTCCCGAAGATATTCCTTTAGATATCATCTATGAAGACAATGACATTATTGTGGTCAATAAGCCACAAGGGATGGTAGTGCATCCTGCTAATGGTCACTACACTGGTACATTAGTTAATGCTTTGTTATACCACTTTAAAGATCAATTAAGTAGTATTGGTGGTAGTATTCGTCCTGGTATCGTTCATCGAATTGATAAAGATACATCGGGTTTACTCGTGGTGGCAAAAAATGATTTAGCTCATGAGAAACTCTCAGCTCAATTAAAAGACAAAACGGCTTACCGCGAATATGTTTGCTTAGTTCATGGGGAACTGACCCATGATGAAGGTGAGATTCGCGCTCCAATTGGTCGCCATAATAAAGATCGCAAGAAAATGGCAGTGGTTTCAGAGGGTAAACCAGCGGTAACCCATTTCAAAGTTTTAGAAAGGTTCCATGGTTATACTTACCTGGTTTGTTTATTAGAAACGGGGAGAACGCATCAGATTCGAGTTCACTTGTCTTATATTCATTACCCAATTGTGGGTGATAAACTTTATGGTATTCACGACCCGATTCCATTAAATGGTCAATTATTACATGCGCGTAAGTTGTCTTTAATTCATCCAACAAGTGGTGAAAGAATGACTTTTGAAGCACCTTTACCTGACTATTTTAGCGAAGTTTTACAAGTATTACGCGAAAAAGGGAGTTTAGACTAATTGCTAAACTCTTTTTTATTTGCTATACTTAAGAAGTATTTTGGAGGTAAATTATGGCAAAAATCATCGATTGGGACCAATACTTTATGGGTGTAGCTTTATTATCCGCATACCGTTCCAAAGATCCTTCAACTCAAGTAGGAGCGTGTATTGTTAATCCTGATAAAAGAATTGTTGGTGTTGGGTATAATGGCACTCCACGTGGCTGTGATGATCAAGATTTCCCTTGGACTGTGAAAGTCGGGGATTATAAAGATGTTAAATATGCCTATGTGGTCCATGCCGAATTAAATGCTATCTTAAATAGCACCGCTTCACTTAAAAATTGTAAAATCTATGTTTCTTTATTTCCTTGTAATGAATGTGCTAAAGCAATTATTCAAGCCGGCATTAAAGAGATTGTCTATTTAGAAGATAAATACCATGATGAAGATATTTTTGTAGCTTCTAGGCACTTACTTGATAGTGCGGGAGTAAAGTATCATCAAATGAAAATGGTTAAAGTTAATATTGAATAAAAAAATTGCAGTGTAATTACTGCAATTTTTCATAGTTTTTAAAGTTATTTTTACAAATGTTGTTGAAAGCAATATGACCCAACTTATGATAAAGCTCTTCAGCAACTTCATCAACTTCAGGTCCTGCACCTTTTGGTAAAGAAACACCAACATTTTTAGATAAACGATCCATCTTAATTAGGAAAGAGTAGCGGGCAATAATTGAAGCACAAGCTACCGCTAAAGAATGATCTTCACCTTTGGTAATGAATTTAATGTTACGTTGGACTAAGATTTCATCTCTTAAGTAACTATAATATAATCTTTCTGGTGCGAATTGATCCATCACAAAGTATTCGATTGGATGATCAACTTTCTTTCTTAAGTTAATCAAGGCTTTATTGTGTAAATAAGCTTTGAGTTTATTCATATTGAAACCTTTTGAGGTCAATAAGTTATATTTAATGTTATCTAGATGTAAACTGGAATAAGGAATCATGTGAATGAGTTTAGCTCCAATTTCACAAATCTTCTCATCACTCAGTTTCTTGGAATCTTTAACTCCTAAATCTAATAATTCTTGGAATTGGTCACCCCGTACATAAGCTGCGACAACAATGATTGGACCAAAGAAATCGCCAGTTCCAACTTCATCGCTTCCAGCATGAGAACCAGTGAAGAAGACATCTTCTTCTGGATCGGCCACTTTCTCTTTCAAGACCTCTGGATCCCAGATGCCAGCCTCAAGTTGAGCTTTACTGCCTTGGAAGACAACTTTCAAAGATTTATAACCACTAATGGAGCAATTATTATTACGCGCAAAAAAATCGAGATTTTCATTGTCATTTTTGACCATGTCATCTTGATAGAAATTCTTGATCTTAGAGAAAGTCTCTTGACTTACTTCTAGCGAATAGGTATTTTTATCCATAATCTCTCCAATTCGCTTTCATTATAGCATATTTTTTCCACAAAAGCACGGCTTTTTGCTATGATAGTAGAGAGGTGAGGGGCATGAGAAGCGCTAGTGAAGTATTAGAATTTGGACGAGTTTTAGAAGCAATCGCAGCGAATGCTGTTACCACTTCGGCTAAACAAAAAATTCTAAGTCTCGTGATGAGTAACGATTATTATAAAATTGAAGAAGAATTAAGCCAGACTGATGAAGCCTTGCGTCTTTGTTATGGTTATGGTCGTTGCCCAATCGAAAATGTTTTTGAGATTCAAGAAGCCATCACTAGAGCTAATAAAGGAGCAACCTTAAACTGTGAAGAGTTATATCGAATCGCTTCCCAAGCTTACGGAATTAATAAAGTTCATGATTATTTAGGTTTTGCGAAAGAAAGCAATGTTGAAAACTTTCATTATTTAGCTAACTCCTTACATCCTGTCAATGAACTTTTAAGAGAGGTAAATCGTTGTATTTCACCTAATTTATTTGTTTTAGATAATGCCTCACATGCTTTAGCGAGTATTCGTAAATCAATTGTGAGTAAAGAAGCAGAAGTTCGCCATAAGCTTGAAACTTATGTGAAAAATAATAGCGAGAAGTTGTCAGATTCCTTGATTACAATGCGAAATGACAGATTAGTAATCCCTGTTAAGAACTCTTATAAATATGACTTTGGTGGCATTATTCACGATCAATCTGATAGTGGCCAAACTTTCTTTGTGGAGCCAGGCGATGTGGTGACCGTTAATACTCAACTCCAAGTTTTGGTACATGAGGAAGCCTTAGAAATTGAAAGAATCTTATCTGAATTAACTAACTTAGTTAGAGAGAATAGTGAAGTCTTACTCCAAAACTTTAATTATTTAGTGGAATTAGATTTCTTATTTGCTAAAGCTCAATATGGTAAAGATATTAATGGTAAAGTTGCAACTTTATCGAAAGAGCAAGAAGTTTGTTTAATTAAAGCTCGGCATCCTTTACTTGAAGCCGGTAAAGTAGTCGCCAATGATTTACTGGTTGGGGGCAAGGAAAATAAACAAGTTTTAATTACTGGGCCAAATACTGGTGGTAAAACTGTAGCGCTCAAAACCTTAGGTTTAATTGTTATGATGAATCAAGCCGGTTTAGTTATTCCGGTTGATTTTGAAGCTAAATTAGGCATTTTTGATGATATATATGTTGATATTGGTGATGAACAGTCGATTGAACAGTCCTTATCCACTTTCTCATCCCATCTATCAAAACTAGTTTCAATTACGAATAATGTGAATGCTAAATCCTTAGTTTTAGTTGATGAATTAGGCGGAGGGACAGATCCAAGTGAAGGTGAAGCTCTGGCTATGGCCATTCTCAATTACTTCCATAGTAAAGATTGTTTAGTAGTGGCAACAACTCACTATTCTAACCTTAAGAGTTTTGCTTTAGAGCAAGGCTATATTACTAATGCATCAATGCTTTTTGACCCCGAGAAATTCCAGCCATTATATCGTTTAATTTATGGCGTTCCAGGTAAATCTTATGCTTTTATGATTTCTAGAAGACTTGGTTTAAATGATAGTATCATCAAAGAAGCTGAAAATTACCAAAAGAGTTTCCAAACTGAAAGTGATTTATTAATTACTAAATTGCAACAAGAGATTGAAGCTGCTGATAAGAAAGAGCAAGAACTCTTACTTAAAGAAGCTGAACTGCAAAAACAACTTGAAGAAAGTGATAAATACTTGAAGGAAGTTCAACAAGAAAAACAGGATTTAATTGTTAAATCCCATGAAAAGATTGATGAGTTAGTGGAAGAAGCAACCACTAAAATTAATAAAATAATCGAAGAAACAACGATTAAACCATCTAGTGAAGTTAAACTGCATGAATGGATTGCGGCTAAAAAGAAATTAGAAGATGTCGCAATTTTTGAGATTGATGAGGAGAAGAAAGATGTTCACGATTATCAAGTCGGAGAAACTGTCTTTGTGCCTCGGCTCAATAAAATTGGTAGAATTACCCGTAAAAAGGGTGAAGAATATAGTATTAGTGTCGGTAAAGTCTCTTTAACTATGGCGGCTTCTGAATTAGAAAAGCATGAACAAGTTAAAGAAAAGGGTGGGGTTTCTATTAAAGCTGCTGCTAAGTCCACTGCGGTTAAAACTGAGTGTAATTTAATTGGAATGCATATTGAAGAAGCCATTCCAGTCTTACAAAAGTATTTAGATGATGCTTTGCTTATGCATTATCCTGAAGTTAGAATCATTCATGGCTGTGGAACTGGTGTTTTAAGAAAAGCAGTTCATGAATACTTGGATAAGCAAAGATTTGTTAAGTCATACCGGCTCGGTGGAGCAGGTGAAGGCGGAGTTGGAGCAACTGTTGTATACTTTAAATAAGTATGAAACCAAAAGTTAGTGATAAACTGAAACTACTTGATGAGTCGCCGGGTGTTTACATCATGAAGGATCAGAATGATGAAATAATCTATGTGGGTAAAGCTAAGAAACTTATCAAAAGAGTTACTCAGTATTTTACGCGCCCACAAGAAGGTAAAACTGCTAAAATGGTCGCAAATGTTGAAGATTTTGATTTCATTGTGACTCATTCTGATAAAGAAGCTTTCTTATTAGAAATGAACCTAATTCATAAGTATTTACCACGTTATAATATTCGCTTAAAAGTTGGTTCATCTTACCCTTATATTAAAATCCAGA
>JAQUTO010000050.1 GCA_028694305.1 Bacilli bacterium | reverse complement strand
AAGATTGGTTATATTACTACTGGTTATCTCGCACCATCATTAAAGTGTGCTGTCGCATTAGCGATGTTAGATAAGCCGTATACAACATTAGGAACAGTCGTTGAAATCAAAATTAGAAACAAAATGGTTAAGGCCGAAGTAGTCGCCACGCCATTTTATCAAAAGCATTATGCTAGATAGGGGAACATTATGAAAATTATTGAAGGTTTAAAATATACGAAGACGCATGAATGGATTAAAGTTAATGGTAATGAAGCCGAAGTTGGATTAACTGATTATGCGCAACAACATTTAGGCGCCATTGTCTTTGTGGATTTACCTCCCGTTGGAGATTCATTTAAAAAGGGCGAAGAATTTAGTGCAGTCGAATCGACTAAAGCTGCTAGTGATGTTTATTTACCGGTTTCTGGCGAAATTATAGCAGTTAATGAGGCTTTAGAAGATGAACCTGGTTTAATCAATAGTGATTGCTATGCAAACTATATTGCTAAGATTAAGATTAATAATCCCAAAGAACTAGATGATTTATTAGATGCCAAACAATATGCTTTAATTGCTAATAAGTAGGAGGTATTCTATGCATAAATACTTGCCTCAAACCGAAAGTGATATTCAGAATATGCTAAAAAGCATTGGTGTTAAAGACATCAAAGCTTTGTTTAAGGATGTTCCTGAATCCATCTACTTAACAAAAGAGATAAAAATTGGTAAGCCTTTAAGTGAAGATGAACTCTTCAAGCATTTTGAAGTGCTTGCAAATAAAAATAAAACTAACATTTGTTTACTTGGTGGTGGCGTTTATGATCACTATGTACCAAGTGTTATTCCGGCTTTAGTAGCCCGCCAAGAATTTTTGACTTCTTATACACCATATCAACCAGAAATATCGCAAGGGACTTTACAATACATCTTTGAATATCAGTCCTTTATCAGTGAATTAACTGGTTTAGAAGTTTCTAATGCTTCACTTTATGATGGAGCTACTGCCACTGCTGAAGCAATGTTACTTGCTTGTGGTGCAACTAGAAAAGACAAGATTGCTATTTCTAGTGCGCTTAATCCACGGCTTATAGATGTGATTAAGACATATGCCAGCAAAAGAAATATCAAAGTTATTGAAATAGAGTTAATAAAAGGGAGAACTTCTCTCAAAGCTTTTAATAAGATTAATGATGGCAGTTTAGCAGGTGTAATTATTCAAACACCAAACTACTTTGGTTTATTAGAAGATGCAACACCATTTAGTGCTGCAATCAAAGAGAATAAAGGGTTAAGTATTGTTGCGGTTAATCCATTATCTTTGGGGTTATTTAAATCTCCTTTGGAAATGGGCATAGATGTGGCTGTCGGTGATGGTCAATCATTAGGAATACCAATGGGTTTTGGGGGTCCTTATATTGGCTTTATGGCAACTAACAAAACTTATATGCGTAAACTACCAGGTCGAATTGTTGGTAGCAGTTTAGATAGTGAAGGAAAAAGAGCCTTCGTCTTAACTTTACAAGCAAGAGAACAACACATTAGAAGAGAAAAAGCTACTTCTAATATATGTTCAAATGAATCGTTAATGGCTTTATGGGTTACCATTTATTTGGCTTGTCTAGGAAATAAGGGTTTAGTTGACATTGGGAATTTAAATCTTGAGAATGCCCATTATGCTTATAAAAAGATTATTAGCTTACCACATTTTAAGAAAGTCTATGATGCTGATTTTTTTAATGAATTTGTCGTTGAAACTGATTTAAGTTTAAAAACCATTGATCGCGTTTTATTAAAGAATGGTTATACCAGTGGGATTCATGTTGGGCCTCACCAAATCATGTTTGCAATTACCGAAAGGAGAAGCCAAGCCGAAATTGATCACTTGGTAGAACTTTTAGGAGGGATTAAGCATGTATAATAAATTAATTTTTGATTATAATACTCCAAATAGAGTGGGCTACGATTTACCTACTCATTTTGCTAAGTTCGATAATAGTAAACTGCTGGCTAAATATGGTAGAAAACAAACGATGATACTACCAAGTGCCAGTGAATTAGAAGTAGTTCGTCATTATACTAATCTTTCTTTGAAAAACTTTGGGGTAGAGACTGGTTTATATCCACTTGGATCATGCACTATGAAATACAATCCTAAGGTTGATGAAGCGATTGCTTCTTTAAAGGGATTTACCAATCTTCATCCTTTAGTCTCAGTCAATGAATGTCAAGGCTCGTTAGAAGTTTTGTATGAGTTATCCCAGAAGTTAGAAAAGATTACTGGGATGAGCGGTTTTACTTTTGAACCTTGTGCAGGCGCACATGGTGAGTTGACCGGATTAATGATTATTAAACAATACCATCTAGCTCGCAAAGATAAAAAGCGGACAAAAATTATCATTCCAGATAGTGCACATGGAACAAATCCTGCCTCAAGTAATGTTTGTGGTTTTGAAGTTATTTCAATTGCTTCAAATCCAGATGGAAGAATTAACTTATCTTCATTAAAGAGTGTTTTAAACGATGAAGTGGCTGGCATTATGTTAACTAATCCTAATACTTTAGGTATGTTTGAAAAAGATATTTTAAAGATTACGAAACTCGTGCATGAGGCTGGTGGCCTTTGTTACTATGATGGAGCAAATCTAAATGCCTTATTAGGGAGAGTCAAACCAACAGCAATGGGTTTTGATGTCTTACATTTAAATCTACATAAAACTTTTGGAACTCCACATGGCGGTGGTGGTCCAGGCAGTGGACCAGTCGGCTGTATTGCTAAGTTAGTTAAATACTTACCAAATCCAGTTATTATCCAAAAAGGCGATCACTATGAATTTAGTAATAGTAAAACTTCAATAGGTCATGTTTCTGGCTATTATGGTAATTTCTTGGTTTGCGTAAAAGCATTAGCTTTTATTGATTCTTTAGGTGAAACAAATATAGCTAAAGTGAGTGATAATGCTGTTCTAAATGCTAATTACATTAAAGAAGCTTTAAAGCAGGATTATAAGCTTGCTATCAATGAACCTTGTAAACACGAGGTCGTCTTTGGCGGCGTTATCAATGAGAATGGTGTCACGACTTTAGATGTCGCCAAACGCTTATTAGACTATGGCTATCATGCTCCAACCATCTATTTCCCATTAATTGTGAATGAAGCCATGATGATTGAGCCGACAGAGAGTGAATCTAAAGAAACATTAGATGAATTTATTGCAGTTCTCAAACTAATCGCAAAAGAGGCCAGAGAGAACCCTGACTTAGTTAAGGGCGCACCTCATACTACGATTGTCAAACGTATAGATGAAGTCCGAGCAGCAAGAATTCCACTTTTAACTTATCGGGAGTTAATTAATTACCATGAATAAGTTAGTCATTATTGGTGGAGGACCTGGCGGTTATGAAACTGCCATCTATGCTGCCAAGCAAGGAATAGATACCACCTTAATTGAAAGTTCAAAGTTAGGTGGGTGTTGTTTGAATGAAGGGTGTATTCCAACTAAAGCTTTAGTGCATGCCTCTTCCTTATTTGAACAACTATTAAGTGGGCAAGAAAGTTCCTTAAATTACCAAAACTTAAACTTTTCAATGTCAGCCTTTCAAAGTAAGAAAGAGCAAATCATTGAAGAGTCAGTGGCAGGCATTAAGCAAGAACTAGCCTTAAGTGGGGTAAAACTCTTGGAAGGAAAAGCCACTTTACTTAATGAACACACCATCCAAGTGGGGAAAGATACCCTTGAAGCAGAAAGCATTATTATCGCCACGGGGGCAAGCCCTATTATCTTAGATTTCGGAGTTAAAACTTTGACTTCTAAAGAGTTGCTTGATTCAAGTGAGATAACACCTAATCTAGTGATTATCGGTGGTGGTGTTATTGGGTTGGAATTTGCCTCGATTTATGCGAGTCTTAAAAGCCAAGTAACTGTCATTGAAAGAAATCCCCAAATCTTAACCGGATTTGATGAAGGGAGTGTCAAAGCTTTACGAGTAATCTTAAAGAAAAAAGGCGTGAACTTCATTTGTGGAAAAGGCGTTACAAAGATTGAGGCTACTCCTAGCGGACAACAAGTAATACTGGATGATGGAACTTTAATTCCTTGCCAAACAGTCTTACAAGGAATTGGAAGAAAACCTAACTTAGAAGTTTTAGGAAAAGTTAAGCTTACAATCACTAGAAAAGGAATTAGTGTTAATTCAGTTTATCAAACTAGTGTGCCGAATATCTATGCAATTGGAGATGTGAATGGCTTAATGATGACCGCTTACGCTGCGAGCGCAGAAGGAAGATGTGTCATTGATCATTTGTTAAATAAAAGTAGTAACGACAATCTACAAAACTTAACAAAAGTAGTCTTCACAAATCCACCATTAGCCGAGGTAGGAGAGAATAGTAATACTTTGAAGAGTAAAGGCATTCCATTCACTACTTATAAAGCCTACTTTGCTAGTAATGGCTATGCAAGAGCCACCAATGAAACAAATGGTGACATTCGCCTTTATGTAGGAGAAGATGAGACTATTCTCGGAGCCGATATTTTAGGTAGTATGGCACAAGAATTAATTGCCATTATCCAAGTGGCAATCCACAATAAAATGAAAGTTAATAACCTTAAGGAATTGGTCTTAATGCATCCAACCTTAAGTGAAATAATTATTACAGCATTAAGAAAGAAGTAGGTGTTTTATGGGATTATTATGCAGTCGGGGCAAAGTTCATTTAGATGGACACAAAGATTTAACTTTGCATTTACCAGTCACGAAGATTAGTGATGCAGCAGTTATTGGCAAACTTTATATTCCTAAACTCATGGCTAATGGTCGGGAAATTGCTTTTACTGTTGCCATTGGTGATAGTGTTAAAAAAGGCCAAAGAATTGGTTTAGCACCAGGCTTTTATATGCCTGTATTTGCACCTGTTTCAGGTAAGATTACCGGGATTGAGAATCTTTATAATTCTTTAGTGGGACGACCAATTCCGCATTTTGTGTTAGAGAACGATTTTAAAGAAGAATGGGGCGAACCATTAACTTTAATTGATCCAAATAAAGCCAGCCGCGTTGAGATTGTTAGTGCCATCAAAGAAGCGGGTATTTGTGGACTAGGTGGAGCGGGATTTCCAACTTATGTTAAATATGAAAAAGAGCAACCAATTGAGTGCTTAATTATTAACTCAATTGAGTGTGAGCCATTCTTAACCAGTGACTATCATGCTATGCAAGAACATTTAACTTTGTTTATTCAAGGCGTAAGTATCTTACTTAAAGTAAGTGGTGCCAAAGAAGCGGTCATTGCAATTAAGGTTGGTAAACCAGAACTCGTGGCCAAAATCCGCCAAGAAATTGGAGATAGAAAAGACATTCGCGTTCAAGAAATGAAAGATTTATATCCAATGGGCTGGGAAAAAGTTCTAGTTCAAGAAATCTTACATAAAGATTATGAAGGTCTACCAAGTGAAGCGGGAGCCATTATCAATAATGCTTCAACTGCCATTGCAGTAGCTGACGCTTTACTTAATGGTCATCCAATTACTGAAAGACTAATTACTATCAGTGGTGATGCTATTAAACCAACTATGGCCATTGTGCCAATCTATACCAAAGTTCAATCATTGATGACATTCTTGGGTGGATATCAAGCCGATGAAATCAATTTATTAGCGGGAGGTCCAATGACTTCTAAAGCGATGATGAATGATAACTTTGTGATTGAAAAAACAACGGGCGGGTTACTAGTTCTTAAGTGTGTTGAATATGTTAGTGAACCATGTCTTCGTTGTGGGAGATGTATCTTAGCATGTCCATCCTCTTTATATCCATGTGAGATTAAAGATGCGATTGATAAAAAAGACTTTAAACGTTTAAGAGACTTAGAAGTAAATAAGTGTGTGGAATGTGGCACTTGTAGCTATGTCTGTCCTTCTAAGATTGATATCGTCGGTTCAATTAGAAAGGCTAAACTCTTACTTAAACTTGAGGATGCGAAAGCCGCACCAAAGAAGTAAATATGAATAAGGGAAAGCAAGTAAAAACACCATTCTTTGATGCCTTAGTTACATACAACAATGATGACATTGTTCCATTCGATGTACCAGGGCATAAAAGAGGAAGATTAGTTAATGAATTCACTAAGGAAGTGGGCTTAAAGACCATGGAACTTGATGTGAATTTACCCCGAGGATTAGATAATTTAAATAATCCGGTTGGTGTTATCAAAGAAGCAGAAGAACTATTAGCAGATGCTTATAGTGCGGATTATGGTTTCTTCTTGGTTGATGG
>JAQUTO010000049.1 GCA_028694305.1 Bacilli bacterium | reverse complement strand
TGAATCCCCCGAATAATCTCTAATTGGAATTCTTTCATAACTACACCCCCTATACTGTAATTGTGTAAACCCGTGCCTCATAAGGTTTCAAAGTGAAACTAGCTAAATTAACTTCTCGTTCATAATTCGCAATTAATAACTTAGCTGGTTTATTCAGATATTCATCCATTAAAGTAAACGGTTGTTCATGCTTAGTGAAATTAGCAATACAAAGAATTACTTCGTGCTCATATTTACGCGCATAAACATATAAGGATTTGCTGTCATTATCAAGGCGTGTATAAGTGCCATTGATTACAGTCTCATTACCTTTTCTTACCTTAATTAATTTTCGATAATAATTTAAAACTGAGTTAGGATCTGCTTCATTATTTTTGACATTGATTGTTGAATAATTAGGATTTACTTTGAGCCAAGGTTCTTGTTTAGAGAAACCAGCATAAGCACTATCATCCCATTGCATTGGTGTACGAGCATTATCCCGACTTCTTAAAAGTAAGGACTTCTTGATATATGGCTTTGGAACTCCTAACTTTGGAGCATAGGTTAACATGTTAATGGCTTCGCGGTCGCGTAACTCACTAACATCTTTAAAGGCTCCACCTGTCATACCGATTTCTTCGCCCTCATAAATATATGGTGTCCCACGATGGAAGAAAAGCATTGTCGCTAACATTGTGCAACCGACATCATGATATTCTTTGGAAACTTCAGTATTAAAGCGCCCAATTGAACGTGGTTGGTCATGGTTCTCTAAATACAAGGAAGTCCAGCCAACCCCTTCCATACTTCTTTGCCACTTTTCAAAACTATGTTTGAATTGTTCAAAGTTAAATTTCTTTCTTAAATATTTAATGCCCAAATGATTATCAGCATCTTGATGATCAAAGGTAAAAAGCATATCTAATTCTTCGCGGTCTTCTTTAATATAATCAACTGCCACATCTGGAGTCATCATGACTGCTTCACCAACCGTCATCAAATCATATTTGGCAAAAGCTTGTTGATTGAATCTTTTATACAGTTCATGGACATGAGGACCATTCAAATAATGTTCTTTGCCTACTAGAGCAAAATGGCCTTCTCCATTTGGTAAATAAGGCGCTTTGGAAATGACATTAAAGACATCACATCTAAAACCATCAATACCTTCTTTGGCCCAATATTCCATAATCTTAATAACTTCATTAACAACCGCTTCATTACCAAAATTTAAATCTGGTTGTTTCTTACTAAATAAGTGGAGGTAATAATCATCGGTGTCAGGGTTGTACTCCCAAGCCGAACCACCAAAGAAGGAAGTCCAATTGTTTGGTTTCCTCTTATGTTTTTTACCTCTGCCTTTTCTAAAGAAATAGTAGTTACGATATGGTGATTTAGGATCTTTACGAGCCGCCTCAAACCAAGCATGCTCATTCGAGGTATGATTGATAACTAAATCCATAATGACTTTTAGTCCAGCTTCATGGAAAGCTTTAATCATAGCCCGACATTCTTCCATAGTTCCAAACTCTTTCATGATACTTGTATAATCAGCAATATCATAACCATTGTCATCGTTTGGAGACTTATAAATTGGTGATAACCAAACGGCATCAACCCCTAATGATTTAATATAAGGAATTCTAGAAATGATACCAGGAATATCTCCGATACCATCACCATTACTATCCTGGAAACTCCGAGGATAGACTTGATAGATAACTGCATCTTTATACCAGCGATTTCTACGCTTTGCCATTGAGTGACACTCCTTCCGGTTTCTTGAACTTTTGATAACCTTTAATCATACGCCCATTGAGCATCATTACGACACCCTCCATTTGGGACATAGATGTGCCACTTAAAGCGGCCATTCTTAAAGTAATTGAATCAATCATACTTTCTAAGATTTCTGGTGGCATAATACTTGTCTTTTTAACTTCATCTTTAGCCATCTTATAAATCTGTTTACCAACAAAAGTATTTTTAATCTCACCAATGGTTGTATTCAAATCATAATTCTTACTATGATCTTCAACTTCTGGTGGTAATTCAATCAGTCCTAATAAACGTCGATAATCTTCTAGACTAAAGGCGGACTTAGTGTAGTAACAAGAACGGATATTATCTGGAGTTGGTTTATTGATGGTCCCATAAATCACAATTGGGAAAACCCGATGGATTGCTCTTGAGGAAGTGCCAATCGCGATTTCATAAGTCCCACTCTCAACTTCAAAGCGTTTAGTTCTTGTATCATAATATTTAAATTCAGAGATTGGAATATTGATGTTAACCATTTTAGTCTCATCCCGTTTAAGATGAACCTTTTCAAACCCCTTTAATTCTTGATAAGCATAGAAGTCTTTCTTCGATTTATTGCGCACATAAACTTGAACAACTTCGCTACCGGCATATTTACCGGTATTAGTGACACTACATCTGACTGTAATGGCATTCTTAGTTTGTAATATACTCTCAGTTCCTAAATCAAAGGTTGTATACGATAAACCATAGCCGAAAGGATACCGAACTGGTTTAGCAAAAGAGTCATAATAACGATATCCAACAAAGATTGATTCTGGATAGTAAGCATTATGAGCCCCACCCGGATAATAATTAAAGCATGGCGTATCCGCTAACTTCAGTGGATAAGTTTCTGCTAGTTTTCCACCAGGAGAAACCTCTCCAAAGAGCATTTCAGCCACTGCTTTTGCACCGGCTTGACCCATCAGAAGTGTATGTAAAATAGCCCGACATTTATTTTCAAAGTCGCAGTTAATAACACCGCCACCTTGTAAGACCACAATGATATTCCGGTTAAGCCTAGAAATAGCATCAAGTAAAGCCAACTGATTATGCGGTAAATCTAAAGTCTTACGATCAGCACCTTCACTTTCTAAAGCATCAGTTAAACCAAGGAATAAGATGACATTTTTAGCATTCTTGGCAGCATTAACTGCTTGACCCATTAACTCTTCTTGTTCTCCCCCTTTATCAGAATAGCCGGGATAAAAAGCAATTCTATCTTTGAGCTTCTTCATTTCATAAAGCGGATTATTAACATAAACAGGATTGACTTTGCTACTGCCCCCACCTTGAATATGTGGGTTACGTGCTAGTTCACCAATCACGATAAAGTCATCTTGAATATTCAGTGGTAAAATACCATCATTTTTTAATAACACAAAAGATTCTTTAGCAATTTCATAAGCTAATTCATGATGGAAGATTTCTTGATAATCTGTCGCTTCATTATCTTGAATCTTTTCGGCTATTTTAAGAATCCGACATACGGATTCATCAATACAGATGCCATCGACTTCCCCTTTGTTCATTGCATGATAAACTTTTTCATCATTATAACTATGAGAAGAAGGCATCTCTAAATCAAGTCCGGCTTTTAATGCTAAAACCCGCTCATTAGTAGCGCCCCAGTCACTAATAACGATGCCATCAAAGCCCCAGGTTTCTCGAAGTAGATGATGCAATAACTCAGCATTTTCACAACCATAAACACCATTGATTTTATTATATGAGCCCATGATGCTCCATGGTTTAGCACTAGTAACAACTTTTCTAAAAGCTTCTAAATAAATTTCATGCAATGCTCTTTCATCGACTAAAGCATTAGTTGAGAAACGATAGTTTTCTTGGGAGTTGCAAGCAAAGTGCTTAACACAAGCTCCAACATTTTTAGATTGAAGACCATTCACAAAAGCCGCCCCATATTCGCCGGCGAGATAAGGGTCTTCACTATAATATTCAAAGTTCCGACCACAGCGTGGACTTCTTTTAATATTAACGCCTGGTCCTAAAACAATATGCACTTTATTTTTAAGGGCTTCTTCACCAATGGCAATGCCCATTTTATTGACTAAATCACGATCAAAGCTACAAGCAATAGTGGATTCTGGTGGAAAACAAGTGGCTTGAATGGCCTCTTGCTCATCCATTGCACTGACACTATCGGCTAAGGTTCTTAACCCGTGAGGGCCATCACTCATATGGATACTTGGTATCTCAAGTCGTTCGATACTTAAAGTTTCCCAGGCATTTTTGCCCGAAAGTAAGCCAACTTTCTCTTCCAAAGTTAACTGGGTAATTAATTCATCGATTTTATCCATTATTACTCCCTCCCTCTCACTTCTAACTTCGTCTATATCTTAACATTTTTAAAAGAAAATTACATTATAATATTTCATATTAAATGTAGTTTGGTTATGTTATAATGAAAGTTGAGGGAGGGATTGATATGTATTTGTTAGCAAGTTCGACTGCCACAGTGATGACAATTATCTGGGTTATCGTAATCCTCGGTTCAATCATTTTGGAATTAGCAACACCGAATTTAACCTCAGTTTGGTTCGCCATCGGTGGGGCTGTTGCCTTAGTTTTGAACTTATTACAACTGCCGCTGTGGTTACAATTACTTGTCTTTATTCTAGTTTCCGGCGCGCTTTTATTCAGTATTGGTAAAATTGCTAGAAAGAAATTTCTAACTAAGCAAGTTAAGACCAATGTTGATGCTGTGATTGGTCAAACCTTGACCATCATCAAGAGCACAAGCGAAAATGAACCAGCAACCGTTAAATACAATGGTATTTATTGGAACGCTGTTGCTAGTGATGCTAGTCCCCTTCATAAGGGTGATGTTATCATTGTCACCTCAGTCCAAGGTAACAAATTTATCGTAAAACCAAGTAAATAAGGAGGAATTATATGGGATATATTATTGTTGGAGCCATTATTGTCGTTTTAATCATTATTTCTGCTATTTCTATTCGAATCGTGCGTCAATCAACTGCATTAGTTATTGAAAGACTCGGTCAATTCAATCGAGTCGCTCATACTGGTGTCTCATTCGTTATTCCAATTATCGATCGAGTTGCCGCAACAGTCTCACTCAAGGAAAGAGTTGCTGATTTTAAACCACAACCTGTTATTACTAAAGATAACGTTACAATGCAAATCGATACTGTGGTCTATTTCCAAATCACTGACCCAAAACTCTTCACCTATGGTGTTGAGAAACCATTAAATGCTATTGAGAATTTAACTGCCACTACCCTACGTAATATTATTGGTGAACTGGAACTTGATGAAACCTTAACATCTCGTGATACCATTAATACTAAGATGCGCTTAATCCTCGATGAAGCCACTGACCCATGGGGCATTAAAGTCAACCGGGTTGAAGTTAAAAACATTTTGCCACCTCATGACATTCAAGAAGCCATGGAGAAGCAAATGCGGGCTGAACGGGAAAGAAGAGAATCCATCTTAAGAGCTGATGGTGAAAAGAAAGCCGCTATCTTAACCGCAGAGGGTGTTAAAGAATCAACCATTCTAAGAGCCCAAGCTGCCAAAGAAGCTGCCATTACCGAAGCTGAAGGTAAAGCCAGTGCTATAAAGACGATGTATGAAGCTCAAGCTGCAGCCATTAAATACATTAATGACTCCAAGCCAAGCAAAGAATACTTAGCCCTAGAAAGCTATAAGACCTTAGAGAAAGTTGCTAATGGTCAAGCCACTAAGATTATCGTTCCAAGTGATTTACAAAATGTAGCTGGCACTTTAACTGCCCTAGCTGAAACTGTCAAGAAATAAAAAAGAAACCCACTCAATCGAGTGGGTTTTTATAAAAGTCAATTAACTTATAATTTGTCACATCTTTTGGAAATGTCTTATCGACACCTTTTTTGACGATAAAACAAACCTTTGAAAATGAAAGATCCAATTTCTTAATGCATTCTACTTCTTCTACATAATCATTTTTGTTTAACAGACGCTCCAAGTATTTACATTCATAGTCTGTATATTCATCTTTTATTCTAGTTACAATATCAAATTGACTATTTTGTTTCGTATACCGATCATTGTAAGCATAGGTACCAATCTCTTCAAACAAAGGATTGGTACTTTTACGATTCAAACGAATTAGAAACTCTTTGCTAACATCTTCAAATTTACGAGGCAAGTAAACCTTTTCAAAACTTTCTTCAATTGTCTTAAAAAAGGCCTTAGGAGACATTACTGCCCTAGAATTGATATTTTTAAAGAGAAATGAATAGTAGAAATCTAAGAGATTATCCTTTAGATAATATAATGAATTTCTTTTGTTGTTATTTAGATGACTCTCTTTTTTAATCAAGGACATATCTACCAACTTGTTCATTAAGTAGGCGATGTTATTGCCTAGTCCCTCACTTTTGAAGTGTTTCTCTAAGTCTGAGTAGTTATGGATACCGTGAGCAATCAACTCAAATAAGTATTTTGCATCACTTTCTTTACTAATCTCAGTTTGAACAATAGTATTTAATTCTCTTTCCAATATCGAATCGCTTTCGATAAATAAAGACAATAAATTCTCTTCGAAAGATTTCTTGTTATTAATTAAAGATAGAGTAAATCCCAATCCGCCAAAAACCGCATAATACTTAAACTTATCTTCTATAGAAACCTGCTTATCTAAGAACAAGGAAGCATCATAATAATCAAAGGTTTCAATCTTGAGAATTAGACTCATCCTACCGAATAAAGGCGCCTCTTTTTCAATCATGCTTGTCATGATG
>JAQUTO010000048.1 GCA_028694305.1 Bacilli bacterium | reverse complement strand
TGATGCTGCTTGGGCCACAAGACAATCGATGGTAGCTCAAGTTACCCAAAGTAATATTTTCCTATTAGTGGCATTTATTGGTGTTTTGTTGTTAGTCTTAGTTGCGATGGCTACATTTAGATCTCCGGCCGTGGCTTTAATGCCAGATGTGACACCAAAACCATTACGTTCTCAAGCTAACGCCATTATTAATTTAATGGGCACAGCTGGTGGTATCATCGCTTTAGGTTTAATGGCCGTTCTTAGTAAGGACTTTAAAGAATATGTTCTTTTATTTGCAGTTCTAGCAGTCTTAATGTTAGTTTTCTTAGCCTTATTCTTATGGAAGGTTAATGAGCCAAAATTAGTTGAAACTATGCATCAAGAAAGCGAAGAAGCTGGTTATGTAGTCGAAACAGTTGAGGAAGATGAGAAGAAAGGGATTAAAACTGGTATTGCCGGTCTTGACCCTAAAGTTAAAAAGAGTTTCTTCTTGATTTTATTCTCAGTTTTCTTCTGGTTTATGGCTTATAATGCTGCAACCACTAAATTCTCCTTATATGCTCAAAATGTTTTGGGTATGGGGTATACATTGCCTTTACTTGTGGCTCAAGCAGCCGCAGTTATTGCTTTTATTCCAATCGGCAAAATTGCTTCTAAGTTTGGAAGAAGAAAGACTATTCTCGCTGGTGTTATTATCTTAACTGTGGCTTTCGTAATTGGTTCTTTCTTGTCAGTTCAAACTAAGTCATTAAGTTATGTTGTTATGGCTTTAGCCGGTATCGGCTGGGCGACAATTAACGTTAATTCTTACCCAATGGTCGTTGAGATGGGTAAAGAAGGGGACGTTGGTAAGTTTACTGGTTATTACTATACCGCTAGTATGGCGGCCCAAATTATTACTC
Source organism: Bacilli bacterium (assembly GCA_028694305.1). GTDB lineage: Bacteria > Bacillota_I > Bacilli_A > RFN20 > UBA1709 > JAQUTO01. Next base: position 5,954 of record JAQUTO010000048.1, on the reverse strand, counting down.
CTATTTTATCGGGTGCCTTTATGGATTTGGCGGGGACAATGACCGTATTATTCCCATATTGTGCTATCTTAGCTGCGGTGGCCTTTGTCACAATGTTCTTTGTTAAACACGGTGATTCTAAACCAATTCCTAAGAAAAAAGCCTTAGAAAACTTCGATAATCCAGATGATTAAATAGTTTATAAACCGAGATTAAATTCTCGGTTTATTATTTATAATAAAAAGTAAAAGAAAAGTAATGCTTTTATGACATTACAGTGTTATAATATTTTTATGATTAGGGAGAGTTGTTTTGAAAGGTCAAAATGAGACATCATAGATACAGACAATTCTACGATTGATTTACTTCAGTAACGAAGCGGACCTCATTTGAATAAAAAAACAGCTGTTCTCCTATCGAAAAGAAAAGGGGAAAGAGATTATGAAGAAGAGTTTTATTAGTCTGTTGGCCGTTTCTGCCTTAGTTTTAGCAAGCTGTGGCAAAACAGCAGAATGTGAAGTTTGCCCAACAGTTGCAGATCCAGCAAACGATCCAGCAACCATCAATGTTCAATTCGTTCCATCCAAGAATGCTGATAACATCATGTTAGTCGCACCAGCACTCGAATCATTATTGGCAGCAAACATTCCAGGACACACATTTAAGATTTCTGTTGGTACAGATTTCAATGCTGTTCTAGAAGGTATGGATGCAGGCCAAGTTCAAGTTGGTTTCTTGACATCACAACAATATGCTCAAGCATCACTTGAAAGACCAGGCAAAGTCCAAGTTCTATTAACCTCCGTTAGAAATGCTATGTATGTTCAACAATTACCATACGCACAACAAGTTGAATATATGAATAACCAAGCCAATGGTTACCATGGCGAATATGTTATTGACAAACTATCCAACCTATCCGCATCAGCCAATCCAGCTCAATACAAAGAAGTTGGAACTACAATGGATTTAAAGGCAACTGCATATGCTGCTCAATTAACAACAATGAAGACAACATATGATGCTGGCTTAACATCAATTAAAGGTTTAGCTGGTAAGAAGGTTTGCGCATTATCATCTTCATCTGGTTCAGGATACATTTATCCATCAGTCTTATTCTATGAGAATGGTCTAACATGGACAACAAGTACACCAGATGCTGCTAAAGGCGAAGTTCAATATATCCAAGTTAGCGGACATACTGATTCACTAAAAGCATTATTACGTGGTGATTGCGATGCTGCATTCTCCTACAACGATGCTAGAAGAGACCTCTATTGGGCAAGCGCTTCAAGTGGTGCTGCTGATAGCGATAGCGATGGCGTCATCGATGAATACAAAGATATCTTCACAAATACTAGAGTAGTCGCATTATCAACATTGATTTACAATGATACAATTTCTGCTTCTACAAGTATTAGCCAAGATTTAAGAAATCAAATTCAAAGAGCTTTCATGGATATCATTAAGACAGAAGATGGCTTAAAAGCACTTTCTGCTTACACACACATTGGCTATAAGTTAGCTACAGATTCCGACTACGAAGGCGAAAGAACAGTTTACAAGTTCAAAGTTGAACACTTAAATAAGTAGATTTATCGAATTAGGAGGATTAGCGCATGATAAAATTTGTTGATGTTGGAAAGAAATATCCAAACGGGTTTCAAGCATTAGAGCATATCAATCTTGAAATTAAAGATGGTGAATTTGTTGCTATCATCGGGTTATCAGGCGCAGGAAAATCCACCCTTCTAAGAACCATTAATAAAATGAATGCAGCCACTTCTGGCCAAGTTCTTGTTAATGGCAAAGATGTCAATAAACTAGAAGGAAAAGAACTTCGAGAATTAAGAAGAGGTATTGGTATGATTTTCCAATCATTCAACCTCGTCAAAAGAGCAAGTGTTTATAAGAACGTCTTAGCAGGTAGAGTGGCATACCACTCTACCTTCAAGACGCTATTTGGTATCTTCCCTGAAGAAGACAAAATCATGGCACTTGAAGCTTTAGAAAAAATGGGAATTCTCGATAAAGCTTATGAAAGAGCAGATAAGTTATCCGGTGGACAACAACAACGGGTTGCTCTTGCACGAGCTTTAGCTCAAAATCCACAGATTATTTTGGCTGATGAACCAGTCGCATCTTTGGACCCAATTACGACACTTACAGTCATGGATGACTTTAAAAGAATCAATAAAGAATATGGAATCACTATCGTGGCGAATATGCACCACGTTGATTTAGCCGTTAAATATGCCGAAAGAATTATTGGTTTACAAGCAGGGAAGTTAGTTTATGATGGACCTTCCGATGCCATTGATGAAGCCAAATTAATTCAAATTTATGGAAGATCATTGCACGCCGATGAAATTCATGGACGAGTTGATACACCAAAAATCAGCGATATCGCCGGTACAAAAGTCTTTGAGAAGCATAGTGAAGCTCCAAAAGCAGAAAGCAAGAAATAAGGCATATGTTAGCGACAAAGACATATACCCTCAGGAGTGGAGCAAAGGTTAAGCAACCATTCAATAAAACGTATATTGTAGCGTTAATTGCTATCCTTCTTTTTGTCGCTTCCGGCTGGTTAGTCTTACAAAATAAAGGAACTTTAAAACTTAATGAATTAGGTACCATTTTAAAACAATTATTCACTCCAACCCAAAGTGATGCTTTTAATATTCATCATACTTGGAAAGATTATTTTTCCTACTTATTAACTGCGGAGATTAGAGAAGCATTACTAGATACTCTTAGAATGAGTTTTGTGGGCTCTGTTGTTGGTTCTGTTTTATGTTTACCTTTTGCAATTCTATGCAGTCAAAATATCGTTAAAACAAAATGGATCTATGTTCCAATGAGATTTATCATTAATTTAGTGAGAACGATGCCAACAATGGTCATTGCTGTTATAGCAGTTTCATTAATCGGTATGGGACCTTTAGCAGGCATTATTGCTACTTCGATCTTTACTTTTGGTATCATGACTAAGATGCTATATGAATGTATCGAAGCTTTGGATATGGGACCATTTGAAGCCTTACAATCTTGTGGTGCCAATAAGACGCAGGCGTTCTTCTATTCAATCTTCCCACAATTATTGCCAACTTATATTGGTTATTTTGTCTATAACTTTGAAATCAACGTCAGAACCTCAGTTGTCTTAGGTTATGTTGGCGCTGGAGGTCTAGGCGTTATTATTCAAGCTAATATGGATGGATTGTACACTAGAAGTAGAGTAGGCGCCATCTTAATGTTAATCTTCGTGATTGTAGTTATTCTACAAGCCTTTACTCGTTGGATTAGGGGGAAATTGCAATAATGTTTAAAAACAAAGAACAACATCAAATAAAAAAGCAAGTTACCCAATTAAATGATTCAATGCATGTCAGTAAAGATGTTTCTGACAAATATAATCAACGTCCAAAGAAATGGATATATAACATGGTAATTACCGTAATTATCATTTTTGCAGTTATTTGGACTTTCTTCTCTTCGGGTATTACGATTAGAAATGTGGATTTTGCCACTCAATTCTATTATCTATGGAGAGGATTTACGCATCCGAATACTTCCTTCTTATTTGATTGGAGTAAAGGTGGCGTGCCTTATTTAACCTTAGAAACAGTTGCTATTGCTTTCTCAGGAACTTTCTTAGCTGCAGTTTTAGCTATTCCATTTGGTTTTTTAACTGCTAAGAACGTAGTCGGGAAACATATTTCTAAAATTGGTGAATTATTATTAATTATTATTCGAACATTCCCAGAAATTGTGTTAGCCCTAGTTTTGATTCGGGTGGTTGGTATGGGCGCCACGACAGGTGCTTTAACCATTGGTATCCACTCAATTGGTATGCTTGCAAAACTTTATGCTGAAGCTATTGAAAACATGGATCCGGGTCCTATTGAAGCCTTGGATGCTGTTGGTGCTAATATATGGCAGAAGATAAAATACGGTATTTTCCCACAAGTTATACCAGATTTCTTATCAGTAGCATTATATCGTTTCGATATTAACGTGAGATCAGCTACTATTCTAGGTATGGTTAGCGCTGGTGGTCTTGGTGCTCCATTAATCTTCGCATCTCAATCTTGGAACTGGAGCAATATGAGCGCAGTCTTAATTGCTATCATTATCATGGTTATTATCGTTGATGCTATTTCTTCTAAACTAAGATCAAAATTAATTTAATCCTAAAGCCCCTTAAGGGGCTTTTTTTGTTTTCACGCTTAGTCTCATGTGTTATAATTATTAAGGGGAGTGAGAATATGATTAAGCGTTACTCAAGCCCAGAACTGGACAATATATGGAACGATGAAAATAAGTTTAGAAAGTTCTTGGAAATAGAACTGGCTTCGTTAGAGGCATATACTAAACTCAAAATCATTCCTAAAGCAGATTTTGATAGCATTAAGAAGAATGCTATTTTTTCGTTAGAGAGAATTCAAGAACTAGAAAAGGTTACTAAACATGATGTTATTGCCTTTACTCGTTGTGTTTCTGAATCATTAGGAGAGGAAAAGAAATGGTTTCACTATTCCTTAACTAGCAGCGATGTCGTAGATAGTGCTCAAGCATTAATGCTAAGAGATGCCAATGATATTCTTGATGAAGATATTCAAAAATTACTTAAATTACTCAAGAAAAAGGCTCTTAGATACCAAGATTTACCATGTATTGGTAGAACTCATGGGATGCACGGCGAAGTCACATCCTTTGGTTTAAAATATGCCTTATATTATGATGAATTAGCGCGTGATTATGATCGATTCCAAACAGTTAGAGATGAAGTTGAAGTTATTAAACTTAGCGGGGCTATGGGAAACTTTGCTGAGGTTAATCCTAAAGTTGAAGTTTGTGTTGCTAAGAAACTGGGTTTAGATTATGCTGAAATTTCTACCCAAGTCTTATCTAGAGATAGAATTGCACATTATATAATGGTTTTAGCGCTCATCGCTTCTTTGCTGGAAAAGATTGCAACAGAAGTGCGTTTATTGTCTCAAAGTGAGATTCATGAAGTTGAAGAGCATTTTGATGAAGGACAAAAAGGGTCTAGTGCTATGCCACATAAACGGAATCCAATTGCTTCTGAAAACATTGTTGGTTGTGCCCGGTTAATGCGCTCATATATTAATCCTGTTATTGAAGACAATGCTTTATGGCACGAGCGCGATATCTCGCATTCCAGTGTAGAAAGAGTCATCTTACCAGATGCAACAACATTGTTACATTACATGTTAAAAAGATATACCAAAGTTATCGATGAATTAACCATTTTCCCTAAGAAGATGCAAAAGAACATTGATTTAACAAATGGCGTTATCTATTCTAGTCGAGTTTTAGAAGCTTTAATTAAGAAGGGTTGTAGTCGGGAAGAGGCCTATGACCTCATTCAACCATTGGCCTTTAAATCTTATAATGACGATATTAGTTTCAAAGACTTATTACTTAAGTCTAAAGTTGTAACTTACTTAAATAAAAAAGAAATTGATGATTGTTTCTTAGAACAATACTTCTTACGTAATGTCAAAGTCATCTATCAAAGATTAGGAATCGAGGAATAATTATGAAAAACACAGTTGTAGTTATCGGTAGTTTATGGGGCGATGAAGGTAAAGGCAAGATTACTAATTTTCTAAGTGGTCAAGCTGATATGGTCGTTCGTTATGCGGGCGGTGATAATGCAGGTCATACTATTGTTTTAGATGGTGAGACTTATAAACTTCACTTAGTTCCATCCGGAGTTTTTAATCCAGATGTGAAAAATGTTCTTGCTAATGGAATGGTTATTAATCCTCGTAACCTTTTAGGCGAAATCAAAGATCTAAAAGCTCGGGGAGTGCTTTGTGAGAATCTTTATATTGGTGAAAGAGCCCAAGTTATCTTTGATTCACACTTAATTCTTGATGATTTACATGAACAAGCATTGGGCAAAAATAAAATTGGCACAACCAAAAAAGGAATTGGGCCTGCCT
>JAQUTO010000047.1 GCA_028694305.1 Bacilli bacterium | reverse complement strand
AAAAACCCCGCCATATTATTCCCCCCTATATTAAATTATAACTGGTTAAATATACCAATAGAATAATACCCCCCCCCCGAGAATGTCAACTGAATTGTAATTGGAGTAAAAAACCTCTTTTTTGATTATAAAATAAAAAAATCCCTTCCGCAGAAAGGATCAATTTGTAAGTGGTGGGCCTGAATGGAATTGAACCAGCGACCTTGCCCTTATCAGGGGCACGCTCTAGCCAACTGAGCTACAGGCCCATGCAATGTGCTTAATTATGTTATCATTTTGCTAGTGTAAAGTCAAGAAAACAATACGATGTTTTTAGGCCTTGTTGTAGTAATACAAACCAACAAGCTCTTATATATCCCCCCTTGAAGCATCAAGTATAAAAACCAGTATAAAGAATGATTACCTATATTGTTGATTTCTACACATTAAGGCAAACATATAAAAAGGCATATTCTTAATGATATCATTTTCTTCAACCAGTTTGTTTGATACGCGTAAACAGACAACACTCTTATTCGCACTTACCTTGCTTAGTGATGCCGATGACAAATTATTGCCAGATTTCACTTCAACAGGAATAACTACCTTTCTATTTCTAATAACAAAATCAATCTCCAGCAAATCACTCTTGCGATAGTACATCAAGGACTTCCCATAGTAATATTGATTTAGAATTGTAGCAACAGCGTTTTCATATATTCCACCAATCTCATTATTCTGTGTTCCATTGAGAATTGCATAATAATCATCCTGATTCATAATGGAAAGAAGAATGCCCGTATCAAAAAAGAAAAGTTTAAAGTATTCCTTATCTATATATGTTTCAATTGGTTCATTTAACGTTTTTAAGTTTTCACACTTTATTACAAGCCCAGCTAATAACAACCATTCAATGACACCAACATATTCTCTTGAACGAGCTTTTTTATCGACTAAAGAATACTTAAATTTTTTGTTTTGTTGTTTCAATTGATTAGGAATTGATTCAAAGCATTTAATTACTTTAACTTTATCGCCTGCTGGTTTAGTATATTTTTGCATATCAATAATGTAACTATCATAAAGATTTTTTAGAGTCTTCATCACTTCGGGATAGGTTTTTGTAGATAAGAAGGAATTAATTGCAGCCGGCAATCCGCCTATCACTATATATTTATGAAATAAATCACTTAATTCTTGGTGAGTTACTTTATCTATTTTGGCAGAAAAATTATCAACGAGGATCAAATCAATTAACCGATTGACATATTGTTCCGAATACCCCATTGCCCACATGAATTCTTCAAAATCGAAAGGAAACATTGTTAAATGTTCAACATACCCGACTGGATAAGAGACTTTGTCAGATAAATACAAGCCCAAAAGAGAGCCGGAAGCTATTACATGACACTCATCCCTTGCTTCTGCTAAAAATTTCAAGGCAGTAATTGCATTAGGACATTTTTGAATTTCATCTAGAAACAGAAGAATTGGATGATTACTATCTTCTCTAAAATCAATATTCTTAAAACTAATTGAACTTGAAATACGGCTCATAATAGAAGAGTAATCTTTGGATCCCTCAAAAAAACGTGCCATGTCAGGGTCCTTTTCAAAGTTTATTTCAATATAACGACTTGGAGCATAATTCTCTTTTGCAAATTCTCTTATTGCATAAGTTTTCCCAACCTGCCTTGCCCCTTTAATCACTAAAGGCAACTTCAATGGATTCTTTCTCCATTTAATTAAGTACTCAGTTATTTTTCTTTTCATAAGATGTCCCCTCCTATCCAAAACATATAAATCACGTATTTGGCAATTTCATTTTAGCATATTATCACGTATTTGGCAATTCCAAATTGGCAATTTATCACGGAATTGGGAAACTCTCAAATATCATCTATTAAAAAGTAGCCTAAATGAAATCTTCCCATCCAAGCCACTTTTATAGGCTATTCAAAAATGTTTTTAGGCTTTGTTCTCTTTTAGAGAAACATATTCAATCTTCATATTTAGATTTGCAGAATAATGCTTCCGATTATTTCTAGTCTCATGATTTCTAAAAATAGTGATATCGACCGCTTCCCAAAGTAAGACCCAAGCCACAATATCAATAACTTCAGCCCAAATTGAAACTGGAGTTCGATTCTTTAGAATCATATCAATGGCTAAAACAATCACACCCAAAGTAAATAAGGTCACAGCTAAAGTGTTGTTTCTAACTCTTTCTCTTTCATTGGCGACATTCTTTTCACTGTAATACTCTTTAATGGCAGCCCGATATATCTCTTTTTCTTGATCATCAATACAATCACTATGAATTCTTAAGGTTAATTGCTCACCCGGAATAAGTGTATTGGTACAACTCTCAATAAAATCAGCAACTTCACTACTAATAACCGGAGTTTTATTTTCAGAGAAGACTGAAAGAAAGTTGGAATCATCCTTAACAACCATGTTAACAATAACTCGCCCTTCAGTGTCTCGCTCATATTCTAATACTTTTCTTTTCATAACTAGCCTCCACTAATATCATAATAACATAATTAATAGTTAACAAGCACAAAAAAGTCTTGGAATAATCCAAGACTTGTTTTGATTAACGCTTTGAGAATTGTGGTGCTCTTCTTGCAGCTTTAAGACCATACTTCTTCCGTTCTTTAGCTCTAGAATCTCTTGAGAGCATTCCAGCTTTCTTTAGAACAGGACGATAGTCGGCGCTTGCTTCAAGTAAAGATCTTGCAATTCCAAGTCTGATGGCGCCAGCTTGACCTGTAAAACCGCCACCGATGACATCGACTGAAATATCGAATTGCTCGACAGTACTAGTTAAAGTTAATGGTTGTTTCAAATCCATAACTAAGGTCGCATATGGCATATAATCATCAACAGGTTTACCGTTGACAACAATTTTACCAGAACCTGGAACTAAAACGACTCGTGCGGTTGAAGATTTTCTTCGACCAACTGCGCTGTATCTAACAGCTACTTTTTTCTTACCAGCCATAGTTCCCTCCTACTTAATTTCATATACTTGTGGATTTTGAGCTTGGTGCTTGTGATTAGCATCAGCATACACAAATAGTTTCTTATACATTTGACGGCCTAAAGGTCCTTTTGGAAGCATACCCCAAACGGCTCTTTCAACCATTTCACATGGATATTTCTCCTTCATAGTCTTAGCACTTCTTGTTCTAAGACCACCAAGATATTCAGAAACATTGTAATAGTTCTTGGTGAATTCCTTGTTGCCAGTTAAGTTAACTTCTTTTGCATTGATGATAATAACATAGTCGCCACAATCCACATTTGGAGTATAGCAGGCTTTCTTCTTACCCATCAAGATTTGAGCTACTTCACTAGCTAAGCGACCGAGATTTTTCCCTTTCGCATCGACGATTAGCCACTTCTTTTCAATTTCTTGTGGCTTCATAGTTGTTGTTTGACGTTGCATAATAATTTAGTCCTCCTTGCTTATTTGTAACCGTACCGGGGCTCCAATTAGCAAAACAGTGCCAATAAGTATGATATAATTTTCTACTAAAAAAGTCAACAAAGTTAGCGGATTTTCTTAAATGGAACACGCGACATCACTTTTAGTTCCATTTTATCTGCAAATTCATAACTGAGTTTGCTGGCCACATGGCCAAATTCTTTTGGATCATGGATATCGACACCAATTACGACCTTATTGCCAACTTCTTTTACTATCTCCCAGAATTTAAAATATGGGTATTTAAACCTTTCATGATAATCAAAAGGCCCTTCTTCAATAGTATAACGAATGCCACCTTGATTGATTTCAAGTGGAATATCTAACTCTTTTGCGGTGTGACAAATGGCATAAGCACATTCTTCACAGGCTTTAGTCCACTCTAGTTTCCCCGCCATAAATAAGTCTGGATGCGCAAAATAAGAGAATAAACCAGTTTTAAGCGCTCTAACCGACATCTCTTGATATTTCCTTACATCCTCATCGCTCGTGTTACCTGCGCCATAATAACCGGCAAAAGCGTGACCATCAAAAGAACGATAGTGATTAGCAAAGATGAGATATTCTAATTGCCCACTTTTTAATAAAGAACGTTCCCATTCTTCTAATTCTGGGAAGTATTCCGCTTCTAAACCAGTATGAATTTCGATAATACCAGCATATTTCTTCTTTAATGATTCAATTGAGGCAAGATATCCAGGTAATTCACTACCCTTACCTCTAGTCCAAATATCATCATCAATACCCGGAACCATCATGTGATCACTAAAACCTAAAACTTTATAACCAGCATTAATCGCACTAATGACATATTCTTCATCGCGACCTATTGCATGCCCACAGCGATATGTATGGGTATGATAATTTGCTAAATCTTTTTGGGTTGTAGGATAAGTAACATCAACTAAATATAAGCCTTCTCCTGGAGCCCGATATGGGACTGGATCTTTACTCTTACCACTTAGTTTATCTAAAATATATTGTTCATTGATTTGTCCTAAAGCCAATGCAATTAAAGTCCCAATAATCATGCGGACCTCATAACGTAAGAAGCCATTCCCAATTAAATTGAAATGAATTCTTTTCTCCACCGAATGAATTTCAAAGAAAGTGATTGTTCTCACAAATGATTTTGTTTCTTCTTCATCATTAGCACAGAAGTTTCTAAAGTCATGTTCACCGACAAATAACTTGGCGGCTTTTTGCATAGAATTAACATTGAGGTACCGACATAATTGATAAACATATTTTCTTTCAATCGGACTATATTCATCCAAACTCAAAATGTATTCATAATGTTTAGCAATGGCTGAATACCTAGCATGGAAATCACTTGGAACTTCTTCACAAGATAAAATATGAATATCTTCAGGTAAATAACTATTAATGGCTTTCTTCCATTGGGCAAAAGTTAAATCCATCGTTGTTTCAAAATGAAAAACTTGTCCTTTAGCATGGACTAAAGCATCGGTTCTACCCGAAGCCACAATTGGAGTTGGAACACGCGTAATCTTTTCAATGGCTTTTTGAATTTCAGCTTGAATGGTCCGCCCTTCATTTTGGATTTGATAACCCACAAAGTTAGAACCATCATATTCAACAACTGCTTTTATTCTCATACTAAACCTCCTATACCAATTAATGCCGGATTATAAATAGCGATAAAGACTAACGCCACAATAACAGTAGTTACAATTAAACCAACTAAATCTCCCGCGTGGAATTTAAGAGTCCGGTAACGGGTCCTTTTCCCACTTGGATTATAACCTCTTGCTTCCATCGCATTAGCTAATTCCTCTGAACGTTGGAAACTCGAAACAAATAACGGAATAATTAAAGCAATAATGCCATTAATCTTTTGTTTGAATGTACCACCCTTTAAATCAACACCTCGACTAGCTTGCGCTTTCATAATCTTCTCTGTCTCTTCGAGCAAAGTCGGAATAAAACGTAGCGCAATCGAAATTGTCATTGCAATTTCATGAGCCGGGAACTTGATGACCTTTAATGGTGTCATAAAGAATTCTAAGCCATAAGTTAAATCAAGGGGTCTAGTCGTCGCTGTTAAGATGGTGGTAATCGAAATCATTAAGGTTAACCGCACTGCGATTGTCGCAGTTTGTAACAAAGCCTTCGTGTAGATTGGATAATCAAAAATAGTAAATAAGACTTCGCCTGTTCTAATTAAGATTACATTAAAGATTAAAATAACTAGAATCATAAACCACATGGCTTTTAAGGATTTAAAGATGGAAGAGATTTTAACTCTCGACATTAATAAAAGAACTAAGATAACTAAGGCTAAGAAGCCATTCACAATCCAAGGCAGAGGTTGAAACACGCAGACAAGTAAAGCAATCATCGCAATAATCTTGAAGCGTGGATCTAGCCGATGAATCCATGTATCATATGGTAAATAACGACCTAAAGTGATGTTTTTCATTTACTAACACCACCTTTTTTAACTCGAGCAATTTCATTAGCTAAATCTTCTGCGTTTTTGATATTACGATAATCAAGTTTTAAGCCACCCTTAATTAGTCTAGTTGCAACTTGTAAAACTTGAGGTTGAACAATCTTAGACTCAGCTAATAATTCTTGATTCATAAAGATATCAGCAGGTTTACCATCGGCTTTAACTTCACCATCAATTAAAAGAATGACCCTCTGACAATATTCCAAAACAATATCCATTTCATGCGTAACTAAAATAATGGTCTTACCTTGTTCCTCATTGAGTTTTTTAATTAAGTTTAATGATTTAGCACCACCACGTGGGTCCAGTCCTGCCGTTGGTTCATCTAAAACTAAGATGCTTGGATTCATGGCTAAAATACCACAAAGCGCAACCCTGCGTTTTTGACCACCAGATAATTCAAATGGTGAACGTTCTAGTAAGGAAGTTGGTAGTCCAACCGTGGTCATTAAAGAATTAATTCTTTCTTCAATCTCAGCAGCCGGAACTCCAAAGTTCTTTGGTCCGAAAGCAATGTCATCATGAACATTGGCTTCAAATAATTGATATTCTGGAAATTGGAAAACTAAACCAGCTTCCCTTCTGAGATTACGAATAGAACGGACCTTGGTTTTAGGAGTAATAGTGTATTCATTAACATTAATGCTTCCTTCACTTGGAAGTAACAAGCCATTAATATGTTGTAACAAGGTTGATTTACCTGAACCCGTTGGACCAATAATGGCCACAAATTCTTGATCTTCAATCTTGAGGTTGACATGCTTTAAAGCCACATGCTCATAAGGAGAATGTGGTAAATAAATATAAGAGACATTATTAAAAGTTACTGGCATAATTCTTGCACCAGCTTCTCTAAATCAGGACTAACTTCAAGCCCTTTACTTTTTAAGTCATTGGCAAGACGATAAATGAAGGGAAAATCAAGACCAAAGTTACGAATTTCTTCCGCATTCATAAAGACTTCACTCGGTGTCCCTTGTTT
>JAQUTO010000046.1:4549-6960 GCA_028694305.1 Bacilli bacterium | reverse complement strand
AGTTGAAGCCCGCATTTTAGAAACAAGTTTACCAACTTGAGGTCCTGGGCTTTCTGCTCTTAAAACATACATTGTCGAGCCATCACCATTATCATCTTTAGGCATAATAGCTAAGATAAAGACTAGGATACCCATACCCCCAATCCAGTGGGTAAAGGAACGCCAGAATAAACTACTATGTTGTAAAGCCTCAATATTATTTAGAATTGATGCTCCAGTTGTAGAAAAGCCTGAGGCCGTTTCAAAGAAAGCATCAATATAATTTGGAATATCTCCATTGATGACAAAAGGAAGTGTTCCAATTAAAGACATTAAGAACCAAGCAACAGTCACAATAAAGAAAGCATCACGTGGTGCTATTTCCCTATTATCTGGTTGAATCCTCCTGGCAAAGAGCCCTGCTACAAATAAACAAATTGCTGGAATAGCAAATGCAATTACATTACGAAAAGGCTCTTGATAAATCAGAGCCACAATCATTGGTAAGAGCATGAGTGCTGCTTCCATCTTGAAGACGCTACCCATGATTTTTAAGTTATTCTTAAAATTCATAGTTATGCCAAGATATCATTTAGGTCATCAAACATTCTGTGTGATGTAATAATCAAAACCCGATCACCTAAACGAATATCATCATTTCCTCCAGGAATAATAATATTCCCTGCCCGCACAATTCACACTACTAGGATATTTGGTTTCAACTTGATTTCCCGTAATGGAATCTTACGACCATTAAAATTCTCTTTAACAACAAACTCCAAAGCTTCAAGTTCATCATTAACTAATTTATATACAGTAGAAACATTACTACCTTTTAAGTTTGACTTACCCCGAATAACACTTGTGATTTGATTGGCGATAATATTTCTTGGGGAGATAACAATTGTCGTTGATGTTTCTCCGAGTAAAGGAACTAAATTATCCCGATTAACTTTGGCAAAGACTTTTTTCATACCTTCTTTTTGCGCATATAAGGACAAAATCATATTAACTTCATCATTACCAGTTAAAGCCACACAAGCTTCGGCCTCTTTAAAACCTTCACTTTCCAAAGTGGCATAATCTGTGCCATCCCCATGGACAATGGTGGCATTTGGTAAAGCCTCATTTAAGTGTTCACATAAATCATAATCTTGTTCAAAGATTTTAATTTTATATTTCTTATCAGCACATAATGTTGCTAAGTAATAAGAAATCTTGCCACCACCAATAACCATTAAATAATGGATTGGAGTGCGAATTAATCCTTGGTTTTGGAAGAACTCAGCTAAATCCATTGGCTTAGCAATTAAATAGACTTTATCATCGGCTTGGAACACAAAATTCCCAGTTGGGATAATGATCTCGTTATCTCTAACTACCCCACCAACTAGGATTTGAATTTCCATATCTTTATTCATCTCGGCCAAACTTTGACCAATTAAATGACTTTGTTTTTTTACAATGATTTCTACTAAATCAATCTTCCCGTCTTCGAATGTTTCAATATGTTGGGCATCTGGGAAAGTGATGACTCTTTTAACTTCACGAGCAGCCTCATATTCTGGGTTAATAATCATCGATAACCCAAGTTTAGATTTCATCATCTCAACTTGTTGTAAGTATTCTGGATTTCTAACCCGCGCAATCGTATAATCGGCACCAGTATTCTTAGCTAACATACAAGCCATAATATTAACTTCATCGGTAGAAGTGACCGCAATAAAAAGGTCGGCATGTTCAACATCAGCTTGTTTTTGTATTTCATAACTGGCGCCATTACCAACAACACCATTTACATCATAGGTTTCTATAATTGAGTTCACAAAATTAGCATCAGTATCAATCGCGACAATGTTATGTCCCTCTTTAGCCACGTTTTCAATAATGGTCTTACCTATCTTACCTAGACCTACTACGATAATATTCATCAAATCACCTGCCGATTTTTATGTTATAAGTATAACATAGTCCCTTATTCTTGAAAATAAGAACGTCTAATATTATACTCAAATCCACGAAAATAGCAAGTTTTAGACCTATTCAGCTGGATATGGATCCATGCTCACTTCTTCTTTATTGTACTTACTGACATATTTGTCTTGATAATAATTTTCGTGAGATGTCTTAATTGAAGTGTCTGGATTAATCTTGATTAACCCGCAGCCTCTTTGCGCACCATAATGGTCGATATTATCATAAGCTAAATAGTCAATACTTAGACCATAAACTAACTCAATCCCTTTATAAGTAATTGAGAAATTATTTAAGTGGTCATGACCAACAAACATTGCTTGAGTTGAACCTTTTTCTAACATTGTCTCAAAGAAATTATCATCGGCTTCTGGAGAATAAATAACTAACCCTGCTTCACCTGTCCCACCATAATTATAATGGGCATCAATGGTGTCATTCATCTTATTAGCAAGTAA
>JAQUTO010000046.1:0-4449 GCA_028694305.1 Bacilli bacterium | reverse complement strand
CCTAAGTGAACATCAGTTATCTGCATCACTTTAAAATCTGAATCTGTTGTAAAACTATAATTCCCATCACTTTCTAAAGTTGGTTGCAATTGACTTGTATAACTAACTTTGTCAAATGTTTTGGCATAACTAAGTTGGGTTGAGCGAACAATTAGGTTTGCTCCAAACACCACTCCTGCAATTATTGCAATAACTAAGACAATACTTAAGATGACTTTACCGGCACGATGTTTATGACGAATCTTGATTTTGCCTTCTTTCATAGTACTATCCTCCCTATATTCAACTAAAGTATAACACAAAAAACACTTTATTATGTGAAGAACCATTTACAATAAAGAAAAACTCCGAACTTATGAGGCTCGGAGTTAATAATTATTTATGCACTCTCCCATTTTGCATATAAAGTAACATCGTCAGTATCATAATATGGGAATGCAACGGCACTTCCAGTAAATGATGGATTATTTCCATCTTAATAATACTCATCCATATCTAGTTATTTACCCTAAAAATACACTCTTTCTACTAATATCTTGGTCAGGGCATTCAGTAATATCAACAGGTATGTCTCCAAATCCCTTGTCTTTTAGATACTTAGTTAACTTACGCATAATTCCCTAAATAACCCCTAATGGAAAAACTTTTTGTTCTTTGCATACAACATAAACATTTGACTTTTCATCGTTACCAACAATTACAAAGGTAAAAACGGTTGAATTAATAACTGCCTGTAAAGCATCATAGGTCCAAATCGTTATAGTATAATTATTCCATTTATATTCTAAGTTAGCTATACAATTCATTGCTACAGATGTAATAGAACTGATAGCATTATCAAGTAAATCAACCACTTCTTTATATGCCCTCTTTACTTCGAAATTCAATGAATACTGTTTCATACCTTTGCCTCCCCATCTTGTTGTTCATTCACAATATTCTTCGTATGATGCTTATTCTTCTTTTCCTTAGGCTCATGAACAAGTGATAAGAATAAAAAGGTATTTATTATTAGTAACAATGAAAAGAAGATTATGCCTACCACGCCGATAATATCATACTCTGCCGAAAAGACCGTTGTTAAGTATTCTACCGATAGAGAAATTAAGTTTGCAAAACTACCTGAACAAAAGAAGATTATTGAAACAATTAGTGATGCTACTCTTAAAACCATTTGGGAATACTACAAAAAGCATATTTCTAATAAGTTTCAGTTTAGAAACTATGTTTTATTAAGGTTAATGCTCGACACGGGTTTGCGAATGAATGAGATCATTAACCTTAAAGTTAAAGATATTGATTTATTATCTTCTTGCATTTGGGTAAAAATTACCAAAACAAGTTGTGATAGATATGTCTGCTATACTGCCCAAACCAAATCACTTTTATATCGGTATATTGCAACAATGAATGTAAATGACTACTTATTTATAGATTTCAATACCGACCTGCCACTAACTACTTCATCCGTGGAGTCTTTATTGTATAGGCTCAAAAAGAGATTAAAAATACAACAAAACATTACGCCACACAAGTGGCGACATACCTTTGCTACAAACTTCTTAAAGCGTGGTGGCGATTTAGAAACATTAAGGCTACTACTCGGACATAGCAACCTGCGAACAACCCAAAAGTATCTTCATTTATCTAAAAATGATATTATCACAAACTACATGAATGTGATGCAAAACTAAAAAGTTAGACAACCCCCTGGCGACACACGGACAACAAGGGGTTTTTTAATGTTTTTGCAAAATAAAAACCAGGCAAAACTGCCTAGTTTTCAATGAATAATGGTGGCGCAGGCCGGAATTGAACCGGCGACACAAGGATTTTCAGTCCTTTGCTCTACCAACTGAGCTACCGAGCCACAAATGGCGGTCCGTACGAGAATCGAACTCGTGGTCTTCTCCGTGACAGGGAGACATGTTAACCGCTACACCAACGGACCTAACTGGTTGCGGGGGGAGGATTTGGACCTCCGACCTCCGGGTTATGAGCCCGACGAGCTACCAGACTGCTCTACCCCGCGATATCAAAAAACCGAATGGCGGAGAAGAAGGGATTCGAACCCTTGCGTGGCTTTCACCACCTACCGGTTTTCAAGACCGGTCCCTTCAACCGCTTGGGTACTTCTCCAGATATTTACTTTTTTGGTGGACCCTATAGGACTCGAACCTATAACCAACCGGTTATGAGCCGGTAGCTCTAACCATTGCGCTAAGGGTCCAATAAAGTGGTGGCGGCGGGGGGATTCGAACCCTCGACCTGCCGGGTATGAACCGAATGCTCTAGCCAGCTGAGCCACGCCGCCAAGTAAAATAACAATAGAAATGGTGGAGCCTAGGGGGATCGAACCCCTGACCTCCTGCGTGCAAGGCAGGCGCTCTCCCAGCTGAGCTAAGACCCCAAAATAACAAAAAACAAATGGTCGGGATGGCAGGATTTGAACCTGTGACCCTCTGGTCCCAAACCAGATGCACTACCAAGCTGTGCTACATCCCGAGAATGGCGCGCCAAATAGGAATCGAACCCACAACCTTTTGGTCCGTAGCCAAACGCTCTATCCAATTGAGCTATTGGCGCGTGCTAGAATAGTGTAGCAAATTTACAAAGTAAAATCAACACTATTTAACGCCTATATTCCACGTTTGTAGATTTACCAACCATGATTGGAGGTTCCAGACGGAGTCGAACCGACGCTCAGTGAGTTGCAGTCACTTGCCTTACCACTTGGCTATGGAACCATAGCGCTTTAATATTATAGCAAACGCCACTTAATTTTTCAATTAGTCTTTCGCTAATTTTAATGTTTTGGACTTCATTTTGGCATTTAAGTGCTTAATGATGTAAATAAAGAAAGGAATTGAAACTAGAAATGTTAGAACATCAGCTCCGGCTTGAACAAGTTCTACCCCATTAATTCCAAAGAAATATGGGAGAATAAAAACTAAAGGTATAAAGAACAAGCCTTGGTTAAGACAAGATAAAAATAAGGCTAAAAACTTCTTTCTAATGGCTTGAAATGTCATATTATCAATAACATTCATCGCAATTAAAGGCAGTGCAATACAGCGGAAACGTAAAGCATAAATGCCTATATTGATTGTATCTTCATCTTGAATAAAGATTTGCATGACTTGTCTAGAAAAAATAAACAAAATACAACAAGCCAGCGCCATAGCAATTACTGAAGTTAAGTAAGTAAAAACACAAGCTTCTTTAACTCGCTCATAATGTTCAGCCGAATAATTATAGCCACAAACCGGTTGATAACCTTGCCCAATTCCAAGTACCATCGCAAAAACCACCATATAAACCTTGGAAACAATTCCCATAGCACTTAAGGCAGCATCGCTACCATAAATTGCCGCTTGGTTATTGAGTAAGATAGTTGCTAATGAAGCTAGCCCTTGCCGAGCCAATGATGGTAATCCAACTTTAATTATTTCTAGATATGTCCCACCCTTTTTAGCAATATATTTAGGATTTAAACTCATAATGGCTTTCTTAGAAATAAAGAAAGAGATTAAGATTGAAAAACTAACTAACTGGGAAATGATGGTGGCAATAGCCGCTCCGGCTGTTCCGAGATTAAAGGTATAAATAAACAAAGGATCAAGACCAATATTTAAAATAGCACCCATCACAATTCCAATCATTGAAAACTTAGCTTTCCCTTCTCCCCTCAAAATATTATTTAAGACAAAGGAAGCCGCCATAATTGGTGCACCCATTAAAATATAACGAGCATAACTTGCAGCATGAGGAAAAACTCCCTCTGTTGCTCCTAAAACATTAATGATTGGATTAAGAAATAATAAACCGATAATGGTAATTAATAAGCCTACTGCTAAAGCACTATAAAATGCTGTTGCTCCGATACTTTTTGCTTCTTCAACTTGTTTTCTGCCCAGTTTTGCGCTGATATTACTACTTGCGCCCATTCCAAACATAAAACCAAAAGCTTGAATAATGGCCATAATAGGATAAGCAACGCCAACCCCACCACTAGCCGCCACCGATAAATGAGAGACAAACATTGTATCTGCGATATTATAGATGGAAGTAATCAGCATCGATATCGTTGTTGGCACAGCCAAAGTAAGCACCAGCCTTTTGACTGGTGTTTCTATCATTCTACGGTACTGTTTTTCTTCTTTTGTTAATTCCATACTTAGCAATTATAACACGAAGTATAGATTAATTTGAAAGTTTTTCTTTAGCCAATGAAACAACTTCATTAGCTTCAGCATTAGTAACCTTAGTAATTGTCTCTAAAGCAGCAAAGAAAGCTTGCACAACTAATGGATCAAATTGAATTCCAGAGCCTTCTTTAATAATTGCCGCAGCCATGGAGACTGGGAAAGGATCTTTGTATGGTCTTTTTGAAACTAAAGCATCATAAACATCGGCCACCGCCATGATTCTGGCAGAGATTGGTATATC
>JAQUTO010000045.1 GCA_028694305.1 Bacilli bacterium | reverse complement strand
GTTCCTATTCCCTTTAACTTGACCTCTTTAGAAAAACTCTTCCCTAATGATAAGAGTCTTTATATTGAAAGTGTTTTAGTTAATGAAATTGGTATGAATAAAAAGGTTCCAATTTTAGAATTACAAAAGAATCCAGATTCAACTATTCGGGATTTTGCTAATTTTGTTTATGAAAATGTTTTTCATCATTACACTTTAAAACAATGGGGCATGGAACCAACTGAATTAGATCCTGCCGTAATGCAAAGAGTCCCAGTTAATGTCTCTTATGAAGATCATTATTTTACTGATTCATTCCAAATGATGCCAAAAGATGGCTTTACTAAAATGTTAAATAAAATGGTCAAGAGCCCTTTAATTAAGATTCATTATAATAGTGACTATACTAATGAATTAAATTTTGATCTTAAAAATAAAGTCATTTCCAGAAAAGGGGAAGTTATCACTTGCCCAATTATCTATACTGGTTGTTTAGATGAACTCTTTAATTATAAGTATCAACCACTTCCTTATCGGACTTTAGATTTTGTCTTTGAGAAACTTAATCAAACTAGTTTCCAAGCCGCCGCTGTTGTGAATTATCCAAACAGTGAATCTTTTACCAGAATCTCTGAGTTTTCTAAATTCACTTCTAAGCCACAAAAAACCACCATTATTTGTAAAGAATATTCACGGAGTTACAATAAAGATAAACAAGATATCCCGTATTATCCAATTGAGATTCAAAAGAATAAAGACTTGTATAATAAGTACGCAACTCTAGCTCAAGAATTTAGTAATCTCTACCCTTTGGGTAGACTGGCTGAGTATCGCTACTTAAATATGGATGTTATTATTGCTAATGCCATTGAACTAGTTAATAAAATAAGGACTATTTAGAGTCCTTATTTTCAGTATTATTAATTTTATCTTTGAATTCTTCATTGTTCTTTTTGTTGTACGCTTGAACTCGCTCTTTTAAAGAGGTCGATTTAGCTTTGATGTTAGTTAAATATAAATCAAAACTCTCTTTCATATTCAGCACACTCTTAAATGGAAAGATGAAGTTACTAGACTCTTTGAGTTCGGCCATTTTATCTTTAATTTGTTCCTTGAAGTTTTCATAACCGATAATAACTTTGTTCTCTTTAGCAAACTTCCGCATCTTAGTAGCTAAATCCATAGAGTTAGCAAAGTCGATAATTAAAATACCATAGAAAACACCAACAAAGAAGGTGTAGGCTAGATTATTAAATAACCAATCTAAATAATTCAACATAACCGGGTTTAATAAGAAGTAATAGGCCACCCCAACTGCGCCCCAAATTAAAGTAAATAAAGGACAAATAATGCCTTGGATATTCCCTGGTCGTTTCGAATAATCCCAAAGCCTAATATGCATTCCTTTTATAAAGATTAAACCTGCAATGTATTCAATTAAAGTCATAGACACCATACAGACAATTAATAAAACCACTACCTGGACGTTTTGATTACTACTAATAAAACTATAATCGAGATTAGCAAGAAAATATAAACACGCTAAGCCAAACCCATATAACGGTAAACATGGCCCAGTTAAAAAGCCCGGGTTAATCCATTTATGAGAACTAAAAAAGCGGCGGAAAAGAAGTTCAACTACCCAACCGCCGACTGAACCAATAAAAAATAAAAAAGTATACGTTAAGAAAGTATTCATTACTTCATGATATAGAGAATACCAATGGTTTCGGGACCGCAATGTGTCGAGATTACAACCCCAGCATTTGTCTCATATAAATGTTTAATCTTCGGAGTTTGTTCACTGATTTGATCTCTAATTTTTAAGGCTTGGTTAGGAGACATCGAATGAGTGATAAAGACAAATTCAGGATCAACATCACCACCATCGAAGAGGTCAATAAATTCATCAACCATCTTGCTGACAGCCCGTGATAATGTTCCCACCGTCTTCTTATAAACTCCCATATTACCATCCACAACTTTGATTTGTGGTTTAATCTTAAAGGTTGCGCCAAAGATTTGAGTTAAACTCGAACAACGGCCACCTTTATGTAAATATTCTAATGTTTCAATGCAGAACTGGGCCCGAATATGTGGCACTATTTCTTGCATCTTCATCACAATTGTTTTGACATCTAAGCCTTGCTTACGCCAAGTAGCAGCTTTTAAAAGTAATAGACCAATGCCTGATGATAATTCTTTACTATCAACCACATGGATATGTTCTTGTTGAGCTTCACTAAACATTTCTTTGGCAATTTCAGCATGATTAGTCGAAGAGGACATATTACTTGAAATTCCAGTATAAATAATATCAAAGCCATCATTTATGTAAGGCAAGAAAGCGTCATAAAAATCTTGGGGAGTTGGAGCGCTTGATTTTGGAAATCCCACTCCATTCTCGACCATTTCATACATTTGCTCGGTATTGATATCAACACCATCCTTGTAGGATTTACCAGCTATTTCAATATATAAAGGTACGACATGAATGTCGTATTCTTCTAATAATTCTTTGGTTAAATCACAGGTTGAATCAGTAAATATAATTATTTTTTGCATGGCTCTTTCCTTTCTTTAAACTAGAAGTAAATTCCTAGTTTGCTAATAAAAACTTTTTTTGAGAATTCGATAATGCGGCTTATAAGCTTCTTTAAAAGCTTTAGAGTGTGAAAGTGGTTCTTCGGTCTCTGCTAACTTCTTAATTTCTAGAGTATCAAATGGCAAGTGTTTTTTCTTAACTAAATCGCATAACTCTTTAATCTCGGCATGATACTCTTTACTAGTCCCATTAAATTCTTTGGCACTAGCAATGAATTTGGCAAAAAACATTTCTAAC
Organism: Bacilli bacterium; assembly: GCA_028694305.1. Taxonomy (GTDB): domain Bacteria; phylum Bacillota_I; class Bacilli_A; order RFN20; family UBA1709; genus JAQUTO01. Next base: position 4,213 of record JAQUTO010000045.1, on the reverse strand, counting down.
TCTTTACCATTTTTGAAGTTCTTCAGATTAACTTGAATGACATCAGCACTAATCGGTATGAATTCTTCATTGATTTTGCCGCTTTGTGCTATAGCCCATTCATTGATAAGTTGATCATGAGCACTTGAGACATTATTCAACATATGAGTTGAACCAAAGACTCGTTGATAAATGATTTTGACTAAATCTTTCTCCTCACACTGGGGAAAACGCTTAAGATAATCCAAAATGTATTGCATATTATTCACCTTCTATTTAATGCTTTAATACGCCTATTTTATTGGTTAATTAAGTCCTCCATAAATTGGACAAAACGCTTGGCCAAACTTGGATCTGGATTCATTGTTTTTGTATATGATTTATAACATTCAAGCGCATCTTTAATTAAAGGTTGGAAAACTTCGGGTAGATGTTTAATTCCCCATTCTCCACCGCCCTCTTTAGATAAAATCTTTTCATCTTGAACATATGCCATCACTCGACATAAATTGAGAATGACATTAATTGGGTCGCTTTGAACTGCGCCTTCAGCACCTTTAACATCATATTTAATACTACTTAAATATGCTGCCTTTGGAATAGTCCCGAATACTTTATCGATTGATTTACCACAAATGGTAATACCCAAAGCTTTGATAATGGTAAAATGCGCCGCTAAATCTTTATCAACACCATGTGAACTTTCACAGTAACTCTTCAAATCTTCAGTTGCAATATCAATGTAACGATTAGAGAAGTGTAGTTCATAAGGAGTTGGATAAACAAAGTGGCGACAGTGTTCAGCTAAGACAACACTCATTTCAAAACCTTTTTTAGGTCCGCTATATGTTTCGGCTAAAATCATCGAAATCATCTTCATCTTTTGTTCTAAGGTTAATGGCTTTTTGACCACAACCACAAAATCAATATCACTCTTGTTCCAATTGAAACAACGGAATGCTATTGATCCATGAACATAAATTCCCACTAGATTATCTTGGAGAATTCCACTATAACGACCCTCAATCTCATCTAACAATATAAATTCATCCATATACATCACCGAGTTTTATTATAACATAATTGTAAAATAAAAAAAGCATAGTTCGTATGAACTATGCCTGAACGTTATTTAATTTCAATAAATTTCTCGGTCAACTTTGGAGCTTCTTTCTTAGCGACGCTAAGGGCTAGAACCCCGTTCTCTAGTTTAGCGTTGATATCGCTTTCCTTGACTTCATCACCGACATAGAAACTTCTAGAATATGTACCATAGAATCTTTCTCTTCTAATATACTTTCCGTGCTTATCCTTCTCATCATTATTGCTGGATGTAGTAGCGGAAACATTCAAATAACCTTCCTTCAATGAAATTTTGATATCCTTCTTATTAATAGAAGGAACATCTAATTTGACTAAATAATGATCTCCTTCATCAGAGACGTCAGCCTTCATCACTTGATTGTAGCGATTGGCTTCCTTAGTATTTAGGAATGGGAAATCAAATAGATCATCAATAAATGGATCTAACAACCCATAACCTCCACGATTCGCAACTTCATACTTATCACTCATATTAAATTCCTCCTTTATAGTCTTTTAGCACTCTCTTTATCTTTGTGCTAAGCACATTATAGCCTCTCATTAGCACTCTGTCAATAGATTTGCTAAATATTTTTATAGATTATACTTTGTATAATCTAGTTTTTACTATTTTTCTTTTTATATTAAAAAAGGTATAATAAAAGTATGAATAAAATAACTTTTGTTAAAGTCAAACTATGCGGTTATGATGCCGGAATAAGTAACTGGTATACTGCCCCAGATATGGTCAAACAAAATGACCATGTTTTGGTGTTAGTTAATAATCAGCAAAAAGAAGGAATCGTTGTGGAACTTAAAAGTAGTGCCACTTCTTTCCCCGTCCCATTATGTGAAACTACTGAAATAATTAAGATTTTATAAATTGAAAAGCCACTCTTGGTGAACCAGTTTCTAAATAGATTATTCCGCAATGTTGAAATCCTTCTTTGAGGAAAAGGTGTTGCATTATTTTATTGTCTGCATGAGTATCAGCCCGGATATTTTTACTTATCTTAGAACAGTATTCCATGACTTCGTGGAACACCCCACCCCGTTCATAACTGCCCAAACGATGGATAGTTCCATAACTTTCATTATTGAGCCACTGTCCATCCTCAATATAGGCATAGGTTGGATCATTCCCAAGTATAAAGGCAAAATAACCAATTATCTTTTTATCTTTAATAACTACATAACCTTGTCCGCTTCGGATATCATCTTCAACCATATCAATAAAAGGATAACCATTATCCCATTGATGAATGTTTCCTGTTTGATGCATATAAAGACGAGCAAGATTTAAAACTTGCATAATCTCACTTACTTCAGACATCTTCGCTAATCTAATCATAAACATATTATAGGCAAAACAAAGAAAGAGGTAAAGGATAAACCCTTACCTCTATTTATAATATTTAGCCTGTTCATTAAACATTGAAGCATAGATATTATTAGTATCTTGCATCAAGCTTTGGTGATTTCCCTCTTGAACAATCTTACCCTTATCTAACACAATAATCTTATCGCAGAACATCGTGGATGACATCCGGTGTGAAATAAAAAGTGACGTCCGACCATGAACTAGTTTCTCAATTGTTTGATAAACCACAAGTTCGCTCTTAGGATCAAGGGCACTAGTTGGTTCATCAAGTAAAATAATACTAGAATTCTTATATAAGGCTCTCGCGATAGCCACCTTTTGTTGTTCGCCCCCACTCATCTCAATACCATCTTCGACATCATTGAATAAGTAAGTATCTAAGCCATGGACCAACTTCTTGGAATTATGGTAATCATAACCCACTCTATCCAAGCACTCTTTGACTTTTTCTTCATCTCCTTCATAAGAGGACGAAACATTTTGTTTAATTGTAAACGCAAAGAGATTAAAGTCTTGGAACAAGATAGCTAGAATCTTTTGATAATCAGCAAATTCATAAGTCTCAATATTCTTCCCATTAACTAAGATTTCTCCTTTATCAGGATGATAGAAACGGGCAATTAATTTAATGATGGTTGATTTACCGGCGCCATTCCGACCAACAATAGCTAATTTCTTAAGTGGTGTTAATTTAAAACTTACACCCTTTAAAGCATAGTCTTCAGTATTTGGATATTTGAAATAAACATCTTTAAACTCAATTTCAAATTGGTCGCCACTGAGTTTCTCATCAGTTTCAACTTTACTAACTGGTAATTCTAAGAATTCAAAGTAATTGCCTAAATACTTAGTTTGCATCATAACATTTGAGATGTTAGAAACAAACTCATTAATAGAAGTTGCAAAACTAGAGATAGCACCAACTACAGTCACAATTGAACCAACCGTAATAATGCCGAAGTAAGCTTTAGCCCCAATATATAAGTAGGAAACAAATAATAGTAAGCCAACCGCCAACACCTCAATAACAGCAATCTTGGCCGCCCCTTTGGCAAAACCAGTAAAGCCAATCCGTACTTCTTCATTTCTCGAATCAATCAAACGCATTAACATATCTTTATAATTATAGATTCTAAAATCTTTGGCATAACGATAGTCTTCCATAATTTCGCCAAGATACTGCCCTTCTCGATTGGCTTTGATATTGGTTTTATACATGGCATACATTAACTTATTCATATACTTTAATAAGAAGAAAGATAGAAATGCCATCATTACTAATAAAGCCACAATAATCAAGAAAGAATATGGGTTATTTAAGAAAACAAACAATGGATCAGTATTAGTGCTTTCAATACGCACCATCACTCTACCAAAAAGAATGATGGCATACATCACAGTTAAGACCGACTTTAATAAAGCAGAAACAGTATTAATAATAAAATCACTAAAGCCACCAAAACCATTACTGCCCTCTTCAGCTGATTGAACTAAGTTTTTAACCTTTTGACTTTCTAGTTGGTCATAACTTATCTCCATACTTTTTCTAGCAATGGTTTGATCCACTTTAAAAGGCACTGTGTTATCGTTAGTTTTAACAACAATATCAGCCAGAAGTTGAATTAAAGTTAGTCCAGCCACTAAGCTGACCAAAACAATAACTTCATGTTGAACTACTTCTACACTGGCGTGATTAACTAATAAATCCAATAAATTGCCGCCATAAAGTAAAGTTACAAAAACTAAGGAAGTAGAAGCTAAGTTTTGAAT
>JAQUTO010000044.1 GCA_028694305.1 Bacilli bacterium | reverse complement strand
GATGTCAATGTGGCATGTTCGCTTGGACGACCCTCCCGACGTAAGAAACCTCCTGGAATCTTGCCGATAGCATAAAGTTTCTCTTCAAATGACACTGTTAATGGAAAGAAATCAGAATCTTTCACTTGATCTGAGCAACAAGCTGTCGCTAGGACTACAGTATCTTCATAACGTACTAAACAAGCCCCGTCGGCCTGTTTCGCAATTTCTCCAACTTCAACAGTAATGGTATGTCCAAAAAACTGTTTTGAAAAAACTTGCTTTTCCATAATAATCACCTCATTTACCATGAATGTATTCTAACATAAACGAAACCTTAAAGATATTTATTTCTTGTATTCTCCGAAGGTTTTTGCGTTCGCCACAATTTTATTGACATTGTGAACCACAAAAATGATAAAAACAATATCAATAACTATACAAATACCGAGTGTAATCAAGAAAGTATTAAGCCCAAAGTCGGCAATTTTGAAATCAGTAAATATCAAAGCAAAAGCATTAGCAATTGCTAAAACTTGAACTGCATAGCCAAATTTCTTGATTTGGACAATCTTAGATTTATTCTTGCCATCATTCCGTAAGACTGCTCCAAAAAAGATTAGAGCCATTAAAATAACTCCCACTATAATTCGTCTTACCAAATCATTTTCAAAAAAACTTAACATGATTATCCTCCATAAAGAAAACCAGCATTAAGCTGGTTATAACTACTTACGTAAATTAAGACTTGTAATTAATTTTGTGTAACGTTCCAATGAAACATCTTTTAGATAGGCAAGTAATGATCTTCTCTTATTAACAAGAATAATCAAACCTCTTCTAGAATGTTTGTCATTTGGATGATTTTGTAAGTGTGCGGTTAGTTCTTGAATTCTCTTAGTGAGAACTGCAACTTGAACTTCTGGAGAACCTGTGTCTCCTTCTTTAGTCGCATACTTCTTAATAATCTCAGACTTTACACTTTTTTCTAATGCCATAAATAATCCTCCTAAATTTAACTTGGCTGTATCCAAGAAAGACGTTGGAGTTTCGTCAATCATAGAAACAGTTGCAAATAGTATTTTATACTATGGTAGCTAAGAAAGCAACTTTTATTTCAAGCTCCAGTCCACTGGTTTAACTTTGGCTTTCTTCAATAATTCATTAGCGTGTGAGAATGGTTTGGAACCATTAAATCCATTAGCAGCCGATAATGGCGATGGATTAACACTCTTAATGACATTAACTTTGGCTTTCTTAAACATTGGTTCATAAGTAAGGGCATATTCACCCCAGAGTAAACCAACTTTGCCTTGTTTAGTATCTAATGCTCTTTGTAGAGCTAAAGTAGTAAATCTAGTCCAGGCATCTAAATGTGATAATGGTTTATCATTTGGAGTAGTCAAGCCCATATTGATTAAGAAAACGCCAGCTTGAGCCCATTTAACAAGTGAACCATCGTTGTACTTTATCTTTAAGTCACTAGCCGCTTCTTCCACGATAACTTTAGATGTTAAGTTAATATCTTCACCACGTTTTGAGGAATAAGCAAGACCGTCAGCTTGATTTTTACGGTACCAAGGAATCTTACCAATAATAATTACTTTTATTTCACTAGGATCAGTATACTCAAATGCTCTAAAGATATCTTCAACTGCTGGGTATAAAACTTTAGTCTTACTGGTTTCAGCAATTTCTTGCTCTAAACTCTTAAAATAAGATTTCTTTGCTTCACCCTTAAATATGGTTTCCCAACCTTTGGATATTTGGTAATCATGACCTAAGAAAGTAAAAGTAAAATATTCTCTTGCTTTAGCTTTTTTAACAGTTCTTTTAGGTTTAGTAACTGGAACTTTCTTAGCGACTGGTTTTTGTGCCACCTTTTTAGGGGCCGGTTTAGCCTTTTCTTTCGGTTGAACTTTCTTAGCCTTTGGTTTAGCAATTGCCTTTTTAGGTTCTGGTTTCTTTTCGGCTTCTTGAACCACTACTGGGGTAACTTCAATTGGGGCTGGCGTAACGACTTCATTAACGACTTCAGGAGCCGCTTCACTTGCCACATTTGTTTCTTTTCTTAATTCTAATAAACTAGCAGTATTATCGATATCTAAACGACCAACTTCATACCTGTATAAATAAACGATGAACAAAGCTACCGCTAAAGCAATGTAGCCAAAATACAAGAGTTTTCCAGTATCATAAAAACTTCCAAGCACATCCTTAAAACTAGTTAAGAAGAAACTTGGGATAAAGTAGATACTAAATAAAACGAGTAAGCCACCAATTAAAATCATGGCTAGTTTTGCATTTACTTTCATCATTTTCATCTCCTTCTAAATTATATCTATTTTAAAGTTGAAATACAACTCATTATTCTTTCCTTATCTCGACTTAACTGAGCTTGTAATTCACATTTATTCGCATATTTTTGCTCTTCTCGAATAAAATCTAATAGTTGAACCTCAATCTTTTTACCATATAAATCATGCTTAAAATCAAAGATATTTACTTCTAAAAGTGGTTCTTTAACTAATGAGATAGTTGGTCTTACGCCCACATTACTCATCCCATAATAAGTCTGATTTTCAATAATGATCCGACTAGCATAAACACCATTCTTCGGATGAACATAATCTTTTAAAGCTAGATTGGCAGTTGGATAACCTAACTCTTGCCCATTTTTCAAACCATGAATTACTTTGCCTGTTATAGCAAAAGTATAACCCAATAAAGCATTGGCTTCTTTAATCTCCCCTTTTTGAATGAGATCAACAATTCGACTTGAAGCCACCTTTGCCCCATCTATATTGACAGCGGGTATGACATGAACATTGAAAGGCAAATCTTGCATTTTAACTAAAGAATCAGCAGTTCCGCTCCCATTTTTACCAAAGGTAAAATCAAAACCACAGATAAGTTCTTTAATTTCAAATGGTTTTAAGAATTTATGAATAAAATCCTCAGCACTTAAACTCATAATATCACGATCAAACTCAACAACTATGATTTCGCTAATGCCAAAACTCTCAACCAACTTTATCTTGGTTTCATTATCAGTAATTAAAGGTTGTTTATGACCACTAACCACACTTCTTGGTGGCTCGGCAAAAGTTAACATTGAAGCAGTAATACCTGCTTCAGTTGCTAATCTAACTGTTTCCTTAATTAACGCTTGATGACCTAAATGAACACCATCAAAAAATCCAATGCAAAGTGCTCTTGGTTCTTGAATAATAAGCGATTGTATGTCAGCGTATTTTACCTTCATTTTAAGCCCCTACGGCATAGATAATAATCGCCCTCTTTTTCGTAGATAGCGATAAATTCATTTTGGAAAGCAACAACAACCATATTTTCATCAGTATCGAGCCGGAGTTGTTGCCCAAAACCAGCTTTTTTAGCGACAATCAAGTTAACTTCTAACTTAGGTAAATCGGCCAAAGCATCCCTAATTGATAATAAAGGAGTTTGATTAGTAATACTATTTAGTTCATGACTTTCGGCTAAAGTAAAATGACCAATCCCCGTTCTTGTTAAGGCAACTAAGTTACCTACTGTTCCAAGTTTTATTGCAATATCTTCACCTAAAGTCCGAATATAAGTGCCTTTAGAGCATTGAACTCTAAAAGTAATGGTAGTCTTATTAAAATCTAACAAGGATAGTTCAATAATTTTAATCACTCTTGGCTTTCTCGCCACTTCTTGACCAGAACGGGCCATTTTATAGAGCGGTTGCCCGCTAACTTTAATTGCCGAATACATCGGTGGAACTTGCTTTTGTTCACCTAAAAAAGTAGAAAATGCACTTTCAATTAACTCTTTACTTAATTCTGGAACTTCTTTTTCGGCAACCACCTTACCAGTTTTATCCCCAGTATCGGTCTTTTTACCTAATTCAAGAGTCGCTTCATAGGTTTTAACTTCACCTTCTAAATACTGCGATATCTTGGTAGCATTATTTAGCGTTATAGCTAATAACCCCGCAGCAAAAGGATCAAGCGTACCACAATGCCCGACTTTTCTTGTATCAAAAATCTTTTTCATTTGGCTAACCACGTCATAGGAACTCATCCCGACTGGTTTATTGACTAAAATCCAACCATCCATTATTATCACCCAGGGTATTATATCACGATTATAAAACATAATGAAATAAGTTCCGATAATGCCTATAATAATAGAGAGGTGAGTTTATGAGCATGCGAACTATCCTCGGCTGTATCAAACAAGCCGATCTTGATTATGAATTAATTAATGATGGAGACCGAATTGCCATCGGTATTAGTGGTGGCAAAGATTCTCTAGTTTTGCTCTCTGCCCTTAACCTCTACAAACAGTTTTCAAAAAAGAAATATGAAATTGTTGGTATCAATATTGAGATGGGCTTTCCAAACATGTCCTTTACTAAAATCAGAAAATATTGTAAAGATAATAATATTGAATTTCATCAAGTTAAGTCTAAACCACTAATCTATGAGGTTCTTAAATTAAATGCCGATGAAACCGGCAATATTTCTTGTAGTATTTGCTCAAGAATGAAAAAAGCAGCAATGAATAAAGCCGCTAAAACATATCGTTGCAATAAAGTTGCTTTTGCCCACCATAATGATGATGCAGTAGAGACCTTATTTATGAATATGATTCATGGAGGAAGAATTGCAACTTTCTCACCAAAAATGCATTTAACTAGGGCAAATATGACTTTTGTTAGACCTTTAGTCTATTGTGAAGAAAAAGATATTCGCAAAACTGCCCTAGAACTAAATCTGCCAGTCCTTGAATCAACTTGTCCTGCTAATAAACATACTGAACGCCAAAATATGAAAAATCTTTTACATGATTTCTATCATAATTATCCAGAAAGTCGGCAAAACTTCTCTAATATGCTTTCCAATACTGCTAAGTTATCATTATGGAAGAAAGTTAATGAGAATGACCGGGAATGGATACTTAATTCTTTAAAACTTTATAATGATACAAATATTCACGATGAAGCCACATTAACCCTTACTAGACTTGATCCGCATGGAAATCTTGTAGGAGGACTTACCTACCACCAAATTGATCAAGAAATTTGTCTCGATGGCATCTATGTTAAAGAAGAATGGCGTAAGCAAGGCTTAGGTTCGAGTTTATTAACTGAACTCTCCAAGCAAGATTATCAAGTAATCACTTGTAAGATTTATTCTTACAATCATCTCACTTTCTTCTTAAAGAACGAGTATGAAATCATTGGTAAAGTCGAAAATATCAGCTATTTAGCAAAGAAAAAGTAATGCATAAGCATTACTTTTCATTTTTATGGATATCAGCAAGTATTTTTTCAATTTTTTGACTCTTTTCATAAGAATCATCATAGACAAAGATTAGGGCTGGAACTTTATACATCTTAAGTCTAGCCGCAAGTTCAGTGCGAATAAAGCCTTTTGCATTATCCAGCGCTTTCATTTGTTTTTCCACATTGTCTTTATCAATAAAAGAAACATAAATCTTCGCATATGAATAATCTCTAGTCACATCCACTCTTGTAATAGTTACAAAGTTAATATCTGGATCTTTTACTTCAAATTGGAGTATTTCTGAAACATCTTTTAAGATTGCAACATTAATTTTATCTCTTTTGTAGGCCATCTTCATCAACTCCTATCCGGCACTTTTAACTTCTTGATCAATATAGCCTTCAACGATGTCGCCTTCTTTGATATCATTGTAGTTTTCAATTGTTAAACCACATTCATAACCCATGGCGACTTCTTTGGCATCATTTTGGAACCGTTTTAATGAAGATAATTTCCCTTCATAAGCAATTGTTCCCATTCTTAAGACCCGGACTTTAGAACCAGTTAGAAGTTTTCCGCTAGTTACATAGCAACCAGCAATAGTTCCAACTTTCGAAACCTTAAAGAGTTGTCGTACTTCGGCTTGGCCGGTAACAACTTCTTCATAGGTAGGTTCTAACATACCCTTCATTGCTTTTTCCATTTCTTCGGTTAAAGCATAAATAATCCGGTGTAAACGAATATCAACTTTCTTTTCTTCTGCTAAATGTCTAACTATTGCATCTGGTCTCACATTAAAGCCATAGATGATGGCGCTAGAAGCTTCGGCCAAGATGACATCGGATTCAGTAATAGTGCCGGCTTGGAAACGAATAACATTAATTTTAACGCCTGGAACATCAAGTTTCTCCAAAGCCCCTTTAACGGCTTCAGCACTCCCTTGAACATCGGCTTTAATTATGACATTAATGGTAACTTCATTACCATTCTTTATTTGTGAATATAAATCATCGAGTGACAATGCACTGCTGCCATGTCTTTCAATCTCGACTTGTTTAATATGTCTTTGTTCAGCAATGGCTCTGGCCTGTTTTTCATCTTTAAAAGCCATAAATTTGTCGCCAGCATAAGGGACTTCACTTAACCCAGTAATTGAAACTGGTGTGGCTGGACCGGCTGATTTAGTCAAACAACCTAAATCATCATACATTTGTCTAACCCGACCATAATTAGATCCAACAACTAGACAGTCTCCCACATTGAGGGTACCATTTTGAATTAATAATGTTGCGACAACGCCTCTACCTTTAGTTAGTTCAGCTTCAATAACCGTTCCTAAAGCCATCCGTTCTGGATTTGCTTTTAGTTCTTTTAATTCTGCCACAACTAAGATAGTCTCGAGTAAATCGGCAACACCTTGCCCAGTTTTAGCGGAAATGTTTTTAAAGATAACATCGCCACCCCATTCTTCTGGTAGTAAACCTAAATCGGCAAAGGTTAATTTAATCTTCTCTGGATTTGCACCAGGTAAATCCATCTTATTAATTGCCACAATAATCGGAACATTAGCCGCTTTTGCGTGGTCAATTGCTTCTCTAGTTTGAGGCATAACGCCATCATCCGCAGCTACCACAATAACGACAATATCTGTTATTTGTGAGCCTCTAGCCCGCATAGCAGTAAAAGCAGCGTGCCCCGGTGTATCAAGGAAAGTAATCTTTTTACCCTTAACTTCAACTTGGTAAGCACCAATAGCTTGAGTAATACCGCCAAATTCTTTAGCAGCAACTCTCGAGTGACGAATGTAGTCTAATAACGTTGTCTTACCATGGTCAACGTGACCCATGATAGTCACAACCGGTGGTCTAACTTGAAGTTTAGTTGGATCATC
>JAQUTO010000043.1 GCA_028694305.1 Bacilli bacterium | reverse complement strand
TATAAGCCATATGCTCCCGCCACTTTCTTGACGACATGCTTTAAGGTTTGAATACTATCGCAAGTTGATAATGCATCAGCATATTTAAAGTTGATTTCATTTTGACCAGGCCCCACTTCATGGTGCGATTGTTGCATCTCAAAGCCCAGTCTTTCTAAAGTCAAAACAATATCACGCCGGCAGTTTTCACTTCCATCCATTGGGGCTAAATCAAAATAACTACCAGCATCTGAGAATTCCAAGGTTGGTCTCCCCGTTTCATCTGTTCTAAGTAGGTAGAATTCGGCTTCAAAACCGACATTAAACTTGTTATAACCGGCTTCTTGCATCTTTTTTAGCACCTTTTTTAACACATAACGAGGATCACCCTCAAATGGCTCACCATTAGTTTTATAGACATCACAAATAAAACGGGCCACTAAACAATCGCCCATTGTATCATCGTCATCAAAGACCATAAAAGTGCCTAAATCAGGATGTAAGCACATATCAGCTTCTTGAATTCTAACAAATCCTTCTATTGAAGAACCATCAAACATTATTTTATTATCTAAGGCTGCATCCAGCATCGTGACAGGTAAATCAACACTTTTAACAGTTCCTAAAATATCGCTAAACTGTAAACTAATATATTGGACACCCCGCTCACTAATAATCTCTTTAATCTCGGCTCTAGTATATTGTTTCATGTTATTTGCCCCCTTTATAAAACACGGAATAAATTATACACAATCAAAAAGTGCTTTGTATAGATAAAAGCGCTTTCTGTTTTTTAGTAATTATTATCTTGTCTTTGATAATTAATCGCTAATTTCTTCTCATATCCTGCTTTTAAATCTTCATAATTAAAGCCAAGGCGCACACTTAAACCTAAAAAATGAGTTAAAACTTCGTAATAATTGGCCCGATTAACATCAGCAATTAAATCTGTTGCTAAATTATAAACATCTAATAAACAGTCAGTTAATTTCAGTTTCTCATCAAAATCGAAAACATTAATGGCATCAGTATTAGCAAATTTAGCATAAATACCGATGGACATAATGAAATGTAAGCCATCAATATATTCTTCTAAAACCACCGGCTTAGGTGAAGGGCCTTTGAGTGACCAATACTTAAAACAACGGGTTTCGTTACATAACTCCCCTAGTTCAACAAGAAAGGCTAAGATTCTTTCTTTAATTGTGTCTTCATAAGTTACTGCATGCTTTTTATTGATGCTTTCATCTAGTTTCTCTTGTTCTACAAAGAAACTACTTAAATCGTATTTCATTATTTCACCTTCTCCAAATGCCAAATGGTATCAACATAGTCTTGAACAGCGCGATCACTACTGAAGTAACCTGATTTTGCAATGTTTACAAGGCACATCTTGGCCCAATAAGACTTATCCAGGTATTTGCTATCAATCTGCATAAACGCCCTAGCATAAGCCTCAAAATCAGCTAAAATGAAATATTCATCGTTCTTGAGTAAAATCTCATTGTATAAAGAGATGAAACGTTTCTCATCTTCATCAAAAGTTCCATCCACCAAAGCATCAATGGCTTTTTTAATGATTGGATCTTTGAGATAGATATTAGTAGCAGAATAAGTTCCACTCCGGCGTAAATTACGAATTTTTGCTTCTCTAAGTCCAAAAATTAAGCAATTATCTGGACCCACTAGTTCTGATATTTCAACATTTGCCCCATCATAAGTTCCAAAAGTTAAGGAACCATTCATCATACATTTCATATTGCCTGTTCCACTGGCTTCTTTACCAGCAGTTGAGATTTGAACACTGACATCACAAGCCGGAACAATTATTTCAGCCTTGGAAACATCATAATTCTCAATAAAGACAACCTTTAATTGGTTATTGATTCTTGAATCATTATTGATGACTTTAGCCACACAGTTAATCAATTCAATAACTTTCTTAGCAAATTCATAAGAAGGAGCGGCTTTAGCCCCAAAGATAAAAGTCCGAGGCACAATCTTATAATCTTTATGCTCCAACATATATTGGTATAGAGCGATTATATGCAAAACATTCAATAGTTGACGTTTATAAGCATGTAATCTCTTAACTTGAACATCAAAGATGGAATTAACATCAACTTTAATCCCATTATGTTCCAAGATATAATCAGCAAGAATTTGCTTTCTAGTTTGTTTAACCTTTAAAAATTCTTGTTGGACATATTGATCATCAACATGTTCAAGTAACTTGGCTAAGTCACTTGGAGTTTCTAACCAACTTGGACCAATGGTTTTATCTAAGAGTTGTTTTAACTCTGGATTAGCATAAGCTAAGAAACGCCGTTGGGTTACGCCATTAGTGACATTTCTGAATTTCTCAGGGAAAACCTTGTAAAATGGAGCTAAAACCTCGGTTTTTAAGATTTCACTATGTAATTTTGCTACACCATTAATCGAAAAACTACCCACAATGGCTAAATGAGTCATATGGACCAAGTCATCGCGAATGATACTTGTCGCACTCACTAAAGACTCATCTTCAAATTTCTCTCGAACATAGTTAGTAAAGCGGCGATTTATCTCTTGAATAATGGTATAAATACGTGGCAATAACTGTTCAATGTAGTGAACTGGCCACTTTTCTAAAGCTTCTTGCATAACAGTATGATTGGTATAAGCAAAAGTATTTTCAACAATTTTCCAAGCAGCATCCCATTCATAACCATATTCATCAAGTAAGATTCTCATCATTTCAGGAATACCCAAAACTGGATGAGTATCATTGAGTTGGAAGACGGTATGCTTAGCAAAGTCATCTAAGTTCTTATGCCCCATCTTCATATAGAGTTGAATAGTGGATTGAATTCCAGCTGAAACAAAGAAATATTGTTGTTTAAGACGAAGTATTTTGCCACTTTCAGTTGAATCATCTGGATATAAACCATGGCAAAGACGTCTCACACTTGATAAATAATCATAAAAATCTTGATCTGGAGGTACTTGTTGACTGGATGGTTCAGCTGACCAAAGTCTTAATGTATTAACTTGACCATTATGATAACCAATCATCGGCACATCATAAGGAACAGCATTAATATGCTCAGCATCAACTAAATGATAATAGTTACGGCCATCTTTCCATTCCGTCTCTACTCTTCCATAAAAAGCCACATCAATTGTGCGATAAGGTTTTCTAACTTCCCAGGCATTCCCAAGCTTTAACCATTGATCTGGAATCTCGACTTGGCAACCATTTTCATCAATCTTTTGTTTAAAGAAGCCATATTCATAACGAATACAGTTTCCATTACCAAGATAACCTAATGAAGCTAAACTATCCATATAACAAGCAGCAAGTCGACCTAAGCCCCCATTGCCGAGTCCGGCATCAGTTTCTAAGTCAGTAACTGCTTTAAAATCAATATTCATATCTTTGAACCCAGCCACCACTAAATCATAAATACCTAAGTTCTCCAGGTTATTCTTCAGCATTCTACCTAATAAAAACTCCATAGAAAAGTAGATAAGTTGGCGTTTACCCAACTTATTGCTTTCATCTTTGGCTTTCTTCCAGTTCACCGAAGCATACTCACGCACCATTTTACCTAAAACTTCATAGATTTCATCCAAATGGGCTTCATCGATACTCCGACCATAAGTTTTTAAGACTTCATCTTGAAACTCTTGGCAAAATTTCTCTTTATTTTCAAACATGTTTGTTCCTACTTTCCTAGATATTTAATGATTTGGGCACTATAACCCACTATTTTAAGTGTAATTTTATTGCTACAATCATGAATCTTGCCTGGCTTAGTGACTAGGACTTTCGTGCCATTTTCGCCACCGCTACCACCATATTTTTGTTGTTCACTATTGAGGATTTCTTGATATTTGCCTGGGTAAGGCACTCCAATATCATAACTATCATAACTATTCATAGTCATATTGAGAATGGTTAATATCGCATCTTTACCATCTTCTCGATAATAATAGAAAATACATTGCTCACCATTATTAGCCATTGGATAATGAAATCCTAATGGTTCATAATCGTGCTCATATAAGACTGGATTATCTAGATATATTTTAGTTAAATCATCAAAGAAGTTGGCAAATTGTTGATGCATTGGATAATCGAGTAAGAACCAATCAACTGGTTTTGTTTCATCAAACTCTCTGAAATGCGCAATTTCATTACCCATAAAGTTCAATTTCTTGCCCGGATGAGTGAACATATAAACATATAGATTTCTTAATTGATGGAACTTGTCTTCATAACTGCCCCACATCTTATCAACTATCTCACCTTTACCATGCACGACTTCGTCGTGGGATAATGGTAAAAGAAAGTTTTCTGAATAGAAATAATACATTGAAAAAGCAAAGTGGTTGCATTCATACTTACGGTAGATTGGATCTTTTGCATAATATTCTAAGGTATCATGCATCCAACCTAAGTCCCATTTATAATCAAAACCTAATCCACCAGTATAAACTGGCTTAGTTACGCCTTGATAATCGCTAGAATCTTCAGCAATCATCATCACATTTGGATGTAGTTTGTGTAAAGCTATGTTTAAGTCCTTTAGGAAAGCAATTCCACCCTCATTTACGCCCTTATTCTTATTTCCACGGTAATAAATGATGTTGCTAACAGCATCCATTCTAATGCCATCAACATGGTAATAATCACAATAGAAATTGATACAAGAGATTAAAAAGCTCTTAGTTTGGCCTTTATTATAATCAAAATTAGAGGTTCCCCACTCGTTATCTCGTCTACTTGCTTCGCTATACTCATATAAATATGTACCATCAAAGCGAGTAAGACCGAATTCATCCTTAACTAAATGAACTCCCACAAAATCAAAAATAACGCCAATTCCGGCTTGATGCAAAGCATCAATTAATTTCATTAGTTGTTTGGGTTCACCATACCGCGAAGTAATTGAATAGAAACCGGTAACTTGATAGCCCCAAGATTTATCCATTGGATGTTCCATTAAAGGTAAGAATTCAACGTGAGTAAAATGGTGTTTTTTAAGGTAAGGAACAAGTTCTGGTATCATTTCTTCATATGAATATGAAGAGCCATCTTTCTTTTGTTTCCAGCCATTCAAATGCATCTCATAGATATTAACAGGAAGATTTAAACTCTTTCCTTTAAAAGTCCGATTCTCTAAATAATTTCCATCTTGCCATTCATATCCCTCTAAATTAAAGGTTTTAGATGATCCACCCGGTCTAAGTTCACTATAAAAGCCATAAGGGTCACCCTTATCAATAATTTGATTGTTTTTGGTCACAATCCGATATTTATACATTGTATATTCAGGAATATTTGGAATGAATAGCTCAAAAACACCTTGCCATTCAACTTTATTCATGACAAAGTCATGCCCATCCCAATTATTAAAGTCACCGATTAATTCTACTCTTTTAGCATGAGGTGCGTATACCCGAAACAAATAGCCATTTCCAGTATAATGGGCCCCAAAATAATGATAAGAGTCGAAACTATTGCCATTTAGGAATTCTTCAATGTTCTCCACTCCTATCACCTCTCAATATGTAAATAATATCAAAATATTATTTATCATTCAATAAAATTACGAAAGCTGCAGCATCCAATTGAAGCTTTCCTTCTCTTGTAATATTCATCCTATTCCCTAAAACAATATTTGGGTCATTAATATCTGGATAAACTAGTTCATGGTCATTGCCATTGAAGATAAAGGTATAATTACCAACATCATAAACAATTGAACGATAAAATTCGCTTATTTTAACGTTTTCAACTACATCTTCTTCTTTTAAAAAGAAGAGTTCTGGATGTTCTTGTCTAAACTTAATTAATTGTTTAAACATATGAATGAAGGTTTTTTTCCGAGAAATCTCATTCCAGTCATAGTCATTTTCGCTTTCCAGGTTCAAGTAAGAGTTATCAATCATCTTTTTACTCTTTAAGAACTCTTCACCCATATGAATAAATGGGATTCCTTGAGCTAAAACTAGCATTGCTAGTCCTAATATGGCTCTTCCTTGATCCAAGAAGCCACATTCTTTCACTATTTTATCAGCATAGGATAGGCCATCATGGCATTCTAGATAGTTAACACTCTGGATAGGACCAATGAAATCACTAGAATGATGGCCGTGCAAAACATCCATGGCATATATGCATTTTGAGACATCCCCTAATGCATAACCGAATTGAGATGCACTAGACCAAGAATGGCCCATAACGTTATCTCTAAAGTAGTCATTGAAGAAAGCAATGTCTGGTAATTCTTTTGCATTACTGAGATTGGCACATTCACTGACACCTAGACAGCCTTCCATATTCCAGCCTTCGCCATAAATAACAAAATCTTTGTCTAATTTTCTACTTTCTATCTCCAAGTTATCTACTAGATATTTACTAGATAACCCCATTAAATCTATTCTAAGACCATTAATTGCGTATTTTTTGATTAAATCAACTACACTGTCAATTATTAGCTTACAAACCATTTTTCTAGATGAATCTAGATCATTTCCACATAAACTACCATTGGTAATGGCCTTATTCTTATAGCCAAAATAGTAATAAGGCACGGCTAATTCTAGACAACTACTCTCGTGCTTGTAAACATGGTTATAAACTACATCCAATATCACTCTCATGCCTTGTGCATGGATAGCATCCACCATTCCTTGAGCCTCACTCACTCTCAAGTAAGGATCTTTCAAGTCAGATACATAACTACCTTCCATTGCAAAGAACGATACCGGGTCATAACCCCAGTTGTATAGTCCATGCGGGTTATAGTCGTCTTTAGTAGCAAAGTCCAGAATTGGTTGTAATTGAATATGACTAACCCCTAGACTCTTGATGTAACCAAGCCCAATACTATCTTTGTAATCATTATTCGTTACTTCCTGGAAAGCCAGGTATTTCCCTTTATTCTTAAAGAAGCGATTATTAGAAAAATCATAGACTGACATCTCATAAATCAAATAATCTGCTATTGATAAAGGCTTTAAAGTATAACTGGCTGGTTTTTTAAACTTTTTCGGGTCTAAAATGATGGATCCTGTTGAATTTGGAGTTAATCCCGCTCCATAAGGGTCAATTATTTCGTTTACAGCGCCGTTTACATGAACAAGGTAATTATAGACACATTTGTCATAATCTCCCTTTAAAACCAAAACAAACACGCCTTGTTGACGTCTATCTAAGTCTAG
>JAQUTO010000042.1:3759-7241 GCA_028694305.1 Bacilli bacterium | reverse complement strand
GATTGGCAAACTGCTGTTTGTTTCTTAGTTGGTGCATGTCTATCAGGTTTAGCCGGATTCATTGGTATGACTTCAGCTACATCCGCTAATGGTAGAACTACACAAGCTGCTGCAAAAGGTGGCATGACTGCAGCCTTAAAGATGGCTTTCAATGGTGGAACCGTTATGGGTCTCTGCGTTGTTGGTCTAGGTCTTGGGGGCTTAAGTTTAGTTACTTACCTCTTCCATTTCCAAATTGCTGATTATGAAACACTTTCAAGTGTTGTAACCGGTTTTGGTCTTGGTGCTTCATCAATCGCTTTGTTTAGCCGGGTTGGCGGTGGTATTTATACTAAAGCTGCTGACGTTGGTGCTGACTTAGTCGGTAAAGTTGAGGCTGGTATTCCAGAAGACGATCCACGTAACCCAGCCGTTATCGCTGATAACGTTGGTGATAACGTTGGTGACGTTGCTGGTATGGGTGCTGATTTATTTGAATCATATGTCGGTGCTATCATTTCCGCTATTTCATTAGGAGCCTTTGTAGAAGGTGCTGCTACTGAAAGTGTGTTGTATCCATTAGTTTTATCTGCTGTGGGTATTATTGCTGCTGTTATTGGTGGCTTATTTGTTAAAGGCGATAAGAATCCAGCTAAATCATTAAGAGTTGGAACTTATGTCGCTAGTGCAATTGTTGTTATTGCCTCACTTGGATTAAGTATTCTTTACTTTGGTGCTGAGTGGTGGAGAACATTCGTTGCTGTCGTAGTTGGTTTAATTGTTGGTGTTGCTATTGGTATGATTACTGAAATCTTTACCTCAGCTGACTATCGCTTTGTTAAAAAGATTGCTCAACAATCCGAAACAGGCGCGGCTACCACAATTATTAGTGGTCTCTCAGTTGGTATGATGTCAACACTAGTCCCAATTTTATTAATCTCAGTTGCAATTATCGTAGCCTTCGTAGTAAGCGATGTTTATGGTATTGCTTTAGCCGCTGTTGGTATGCTATCAACTGCTGGTATTACTGTTGCTGTTGATGCTTATGGACCAGTTGCTGATAACGCTGGTGGTATTGCTGAAATGGCTGAACTCGAACCACATGTTAGGGAAATCACCGATACTCTTGACTCAGTTGGTAACACAACGGCTGCTATGGGTAAAGGCTTTGCTATTGGTAGTGCTGCCTTAACATCATTGGCCTTATTTGTTACTTTCATTATGAATATGAACCATGCTATTAAAGGTACTGATATTACAACATCCTTGAATTTAGCTTCTCCTTCAGTCGTAGTTGGGCTCTTAATTGGTGGTATGTTACCATTCCTCTTCTCAGCCATGACTATGTCTTCAGTTGGCAAAGCTGCCTTCGAAATGATTGAAGAAGTTCGTTCACAATTTAAGAATGATCCAGGCATCATGAAAGGTACAAGCAAACCTAACTATTCAAGATGCGTTGATATTTCAACTAAAGCTGCATTAAGAGAAATGTTGCTTCCTGGCATCTTAGCTGTTGTCTCTCCTGTTATCATCGGAATTATTCTTGGTTACCAAGGCTTGGCAGGCTTACTTGCTGGTTCCTTAGTTACTGGTGTCTTATTAGCCATCTTCATGTCAAATGCTGGTGGTGCTTGGGATAATGCTAAGAAGTATATTGAGGCTTCTGGCCACAAGGGTACAGAACAACACAAAGCTGCAGTTGTTGGCGACACTGTTGGTGATCCATTCAAAGATACTTCAGGTCCATCTATCAATATTTTAATTAAATTAATGAGTATTGTCTCATTGGTCTTCATCCCACTCTTCGTCATGATTAACGAAGGTACCGGAATTGTAGGACTTTTAGGATAAAAAATTAAGGCTGAGCTTACGGGCTCAGCCTTTCTATTACATATTTATAGTTGTGTATAAAAGTGAATAACCATTCACTTTTTTATTTTGGGGTATTGACAAACCAAAATTAGGGGACTACCCTATAATTAAGTTAAGTGATAATCTAGTGAAAGGAGATGTCACAATATATGATAAAGAATGTAGTCGTAGTCGGTGGTGGAGTGCTTGGTAGCCAAATCGCATATCAAGCAGCTTATAGGGGTTTTAACGTAACTATTTGGTTAAGAGATGATGGTTCTATTGACATCACAAAGCCAAAAATTAAAACGTTACATGAGACTTATGAAAAGACTTTAAAGTTCATGATGACCCCAGCAGGCAAGACTCCGTATACTTTTGCAAGAGGCCTAGCTCAAGATCCAAATTCATTTTCTGATGAGGTGGCAAAAAAGTGTCTAAAAGCTAATGACGATGCCTTAAAAAATCTAAAATATGAGTTTGATATGGCTAAAGCTGTCAAAGATGCAGATCTTGTTATCGAAGCAGTTAGTGAGAATCCTAATGTCAAGAATTCAGTTTTCTCTCAACTAGCTAAATGCATGCCAGAAAAGACTATTCTTTGCACTAATTCTTCAACGCTATTACCAAGCGCATTTGCCGAAGTTACAGGTAGACCAGCTAAGTTTTTAGCCCTTCACTTTGCCAATAACATTTGGAAAAGTAATACGGCTGAAGTTATGGGTCACGCTGGAACTGATCCAAAAGCTTTCAATGAAGTTGTCGAATTCTCTAAACAACTAGGTATGATTCCACTACCATTACACAAAGAACAACCTGGTTATATTCTCAATACTATGTTAGTTCCTTTCCTAAGTGCTTCTATGTACTTGTACGCCGAGGATATTGCTGATTACCAAACAGTTGATTTAACTTGGAAATTAGCGACTGGCGCACCATTAGGACCTTTCCAAATCATTGATATCGTTGGTTTATTAACAACTTATGAAATTGTTTCTCATAAACCAGGAGCAGATGATCCAAAAACTCCACAAGGCAGAGTTGCTAAGATGCTTAAAACACGCATCGACCAAGGTAAGCTCGGTGTGGGGACTGGTGAAGGTTTCTACAAATATAAGTAAAAAAGAAAAAGTATCTCGTTCTGAGATACTTTTTTTATTTTATCTTCAAGTAATAAGGCTTAAGTTCTTCATCAACTTGGGATAGGCATTTCTTAACTTTTTCGCGGTCAGAATCCTTTGGAAAATTGGCCGTTAGTTTGATGGCATGAACTTTGCCATATTCGATGACGTGCGCTTCAATATTTGAAAGCAAGAGGTTGTATTGATCACAGATTTCTACAATCTCTTTTAAGAGTGGATGATCTGTATCACTAACAATTTCAAAAGAGATAACATGGTGAGCGACTGCTTTTTCAACTAACTTTAGGACTGTTAAAGTAATTAACGCTACAGCAGTTGTGGCAATTGCACCAACATAATAGCCATTACCACAAGCTAGACCTATCATACCAGCAATCCAGATGGTGGATGCGGTTGTGATTCCAGTGACTCCACCTTTATCACGAATGATGGCGCCAGCACCAAGGAAACCGATACCACTAACTACTTGGGCTGCAAGTCTAGCAGGATCGGTGGTCATACCAAGTTCAG
>JAQUTO010000042.1:0-3659 GCA_028694305.1 Bacilli bacterium | reverse complement strand
GTGGATGCGGTTGTGATTCCAGTGACTCCACCTTTATCACGAATGATGGCGCCAGCACCAAGGAAACCGATACCACTAACTACTTGGGCTGCAAGTCTAGCAGGATCGGTGGTCATACCAAGTTCAGTAAAGCCATACATCGATACTAGCATAACTAAACAAGAACCAGTACAGACTAAAATATGGGTTCTAAGTCCAGCAGGACGGCCATGAATCTCTCTTTCAAGACCGATGGCACCACCAAGCAAAAAGGAGATTCCTATACGAATAATAATTCCCCATGTATCAAGTGGGACAATATCGGCAAGTAACATTAAGGCACCTTCTTTCTAAATGTGTTCATCTAAATAAGCGATAATATCAGCCATAACTTCATCACGGTTGACTTCATTTAACATTTCATGACGTCCCTCAGGATATAAGGTATGTTTGATATTTTTAATATTATGTTCTTTGTACATATTGACTAAATTAGTTGTTCCAACTTCACCACCGACAGGATCGGCACTACCACTCATAACTAGAATTGGTAAGTCTTTTGGAACGCCATTCACGTTTTCTTCGGTATAGATGAAATTCAAGCCACCCATAAACTCTTTATAGAAACCAAATGTACATAAATAACCACAATCAGGGTCAGCAATGTATTTATCGACTTCTTTTTCATCTCTGGATAACCAGTCAAAATCAGTTCTCGTTGGTTTAAAGGCTTTATTATAACTGCCGAATGACATACTATTCATGACTTTACTTGGTTTATCAGCCTTATTAAAGGCACCAAAGAAATTAGCGGCCATTTTACCAACTTTGATAATTGAACTAGGGCCATTGCTCCCAGATAAGACACAACCAGCGATACTATTTCCGTATTTACCAATGTATCTTTGAGCAATAAATGAGCCCATTGAGTGACCAAATAAGAAGATTTTAACACTATATTTTGCATGTAAATCTTCAATTAAGGTGTGAAGATTGTCAGCGCATTTTTCAAAATCTCCTGGTTCAAAGTGGCCTTTTTTATGAACCGGAGGAATACCATGACCAATTTGGTCAATGGCATAAACACTATAGTTGTGTTTGTTGAGTTCATTGGCGAAACGCCCATAACGGGAGGCATGTTCTGCCATACCATGTGAAATAACCACAATGGCTTTTGGGGACGAAACTTCCCAAGCTAGACCTTTAACATCATCTTTTAATTTGAATATTTTTTCCATATTATCAGTGCTCCCTAGATTTTAAATAATTATATCAAATTAATGTTAGATTATAAAGTCATTTTATTTTATAGTAAAATAAAGCAACAAATATGCTAAAATATGAAAGGTGATAATATGAGAATAGATAAATACCTTAAAGTTGCCAGAATTGTTAAAAGAAGAACAGTTTGTAAAGAATTAGCCGATAATGGTCGGATAAATATCAATGGTCGTTTAGCTAAAGCGGGGACAGAAATTCATGAAAATGATATAATAGAACTCCAATTAAGTGACCGGAATCTAACCATTAAGGTTTTAAATGTCAAAGAATATGCCTCAAAAGATGAAACTATTAGTATGTATGAAGTGGTCGCAGAAACCATGAAATAAGAGTATAATTACCCTAAGGAGCGTGAAATAATTGATTAAGCGTAGCAATGATACGATTGTAAGAAAATGGTCATTAAATCGATCAACATCTATTGTGATGCTAGGATTAGCCATCATTGCTTTAATGTTAGTTGCTAAAATGATTATTTCTTACTCACACCAATCAATGATCAATAAACGTCTCGAAGTTATTCGGGCTGAAATTACAAAAGAGAATGTCTATTTAGAAAATGAAAGCGACCTCTTACACGATACCGATTATTATTCAATTTATATTCGGGAAGAGTTCCAACTTAATGGTAATAATGTCATTGAGTTGCCTGGTCGTTAGTTATGCAATTAGCTAAAAATAAAAAATATTTAGTTGGAGTATCAGGGGGGCCAGATTCAATGGCTCTTTTAGACTTAACTTATCAAAGCGGAGTTAGCCTCATCGTTTGTCATGTGAATTACAAGAAAAGAAAAACTGCTGATCGCGACCAAGCAATTGTGACCAAGTATTGTGAACAAAGAAGCATTAAATGTTATGTAAAAACTGTCCACGAAAAATGCCTAGGAAACTTTCAAATGTGGGCCCGAGATTATCGTTATAATTTCTTTCATGAAATTTATCAAAAAGAGAATTGCAATGAACTTCTTATCGCTCATCAAGCCGATGATTTTTTAGAAACATATCTTTCTAAAATTGAAAGAGCTTCTGGCAGAGAAAACCCGGCAATTCTGGTACATAATCATATTTTTGGCATGGATGTTTATCGTCCTTTACTTGGCTATTTTAAACAAGATTTAATTAAGTATTGTGAAGATAATAATATTGAATATGGAATTGATGAAACGAACCTAGTTGGAATCTACCATCGTAACCAAATTCGCTTGAAATTACAGTCCTTACCCACTGAGCAAAAGAAGCAACTATATTTAGAAGCAAAACAAGCTCAGGAAACAGTTGAGAAAGAGTTAAAAGAAGCCAATAAATACTTACAAAAATGCGTCAAAAAAGATGAGTTAGATATCCCAACTCTATTGTCATTTCCTGATAATATTCGAGTGGCGGTTCTTTATCTATTTATAGAAGAGAACTCACATTACTCCTCTTTACAACTTTCCAAAGGACGCATTAATGATCTCTTAAGTAAACTTAAGACCAATAAAAATAACTTCTTAAACATTTTATCTAAGCAGGAGGTTATTGAAAGGCGTTATGATAAACTGGTGGTCTGCTCTCATCCAGTTCCTTATCAATACACCATGACAAAACTCGAAAAACTAGAAACACCTTATTTTAAAATTCTTTCCAGTGGGTCTAAGCTTGAAGGGATTTGTGTTTTAGAAAGCGACTATCCTCTAACGATTAGACCATATAAAGCTGGTGACATGGTCAATGTCAACGAAGGCCATAAAAATGTAGCGCGGATTTATGTCGACAAAAAAATCCCACTCAGTGTTCGCCAGTCACTACCACTCCTAATTAACGCTCAAGGGGAAATCTTACTCATCAGTGGGGTTTTTCAGGATATTGAACGTAAAACATTGCAAAGCAATGTATTTGTGGTAAAATGTTAGCATACTTTTAGGAGGGTAAAAAAATGCTTCAAGATATTAAGGAGATTTTTGTTACTAAACAAGAGATCGAGGATAGATGCTCTTATTTAGGACACAGAATCAGTGTTGACTATCAAGATAAGAATCCAATCCTAGTCGGGCTACTCAAAGGCTCAGTCCCATTTATGGCTGAACTGATGAAACATATTACTTGTCCCATTGAAACTGAATATATGGTCGTCTCTAGTTATGGGAATGGGATTACGAGTTCGGGAGAAATCCAAATCATTAACGATTTAACAATTTCACCGAAAGGCAGACATATTATTATTGTCGAAGACGTCATTGATACCGGATTAACGCTTGATACAATTATCAAACTCCTAAAATATCGGGGTGCGGAGAGTGTTGAAGTCGCTTGTCTTATCTCTAAACCTGAAGGTCGCAAAATTGAAGTCCCAGTTAAGTACCTAGGCTTCAGTGTTAAAAATGAATTCATAGTGGGGTTCGGCTTAGACTATGAGCAAC
>JAQUTO010000041.1 GCA_028694305.1 Bacilli bacterium | reverse complement strand
TAAATCTCTTCCTTTATTTTGTACATTCATTAACAAACTTCTTAACTGCTGCTTCATAAATACTTGGATCTGTTAGACAACTTAAGGCATGATTTGCGCCATCAATGAGGACAATTTCTTTTTTAGAAGAACAAGCTTCATAGTTATCAACTGACATCTTAGTTGGGACAAAGCCATCGGCTTTACCATGAATAAATAAGACTGGATATAAGGAATGTTTGAGATTAGTCAAGGTTGATTCTTCTTTCAAAGAATGACCCCAACATAAACGCACAACAAGTCCAATCCAAAACATTAGATATTTAGACTTCACTAATTTATAAATAATGTCATAGTTAGAAGTATAACCACAATCAGCGATTAAACCTTTCACATTTTCCATCTTCTTATTGGAATTCAGTAAAGTAGCATTTGCTCCCATCGATAAGCCATATAAGATAATCTTTACATGGTGATGATAAACTTCATTCATCTTCTTGACCCAAAGTTGTAAATTTCGACTATCGAGTAAACCAAAGCCAATGGTATTACCATCACTGGCGCCATGCCCAACATGATCAATGACTAAGACATCGGCATCTTGATACATCCACAAATTAGTAAAAGCATTATCGACTGCTCCATTAGAATGCCAGCCATGGGAGAAGATAATTAATTTCTCGGTTGGATGGGAACACTTAATTAAATAACCTTTTAAGTGTTGGCCTTTCTCATTAGTAATCGTATAATCTTGGTGCTGCAGTTTTAAGTAAGCCTCATAGTTTTTAATTAATTCTGCTCTATGGGCATAATGCGGACTTTTCTCATCCACATCATAAGGAGTCAAAAGTTTAGTGCGTCTAAAAACAATCTTAAACCCAATAAACCCGGTAACAATACTGGCCACTAAGATTAAAGCGACCAAACAAATAAGAACAATGAGCCACCATTCCATAATTAATACCTCTACTTTACTTTTGCATCATATCCAGCTTTTTTAATTGCTTGGATTAAAACTTCATCTTTGACACTTGTGACAAGTGTTGCTTCTTTCTTCTCTAATGAAACTGTGACATCCTCTACTCCAGCAAGGCTTTCTAAAGCCTCTTTAACATGAGAAGCACAATGTTCACATTTCATACCTTCAATTATTAATTCTTTTTTCATATTCTCTTCCTCCCAAACTAAATCTAATTCAACGTTATTTACCTGATGATGGTCGGCTTTATAAATCTTGGTTAAATTCAATAATAAAGCATTACAGACAATTGCCACACTAAACACACAATGCATTAAGGAAGCAATCATTGGATCTAACACTAGACCAAAAGGAATGAAAACTCCGGCCACCAAAGGTATTCCAAATAAATTATACACCAAGGCAATCATTAAATTGCCTTTTATTTTATTGAGAGTTCTTCTCGATAAACGAATGCTAGCTGGAACATCTTTTAATTGTGACTTTTCTAGGACAACATCAGCCGCATCTAAAGCTACATCTGACCCAGCCCCAATGGCAATGCCAATATCGGCCCTGGTTAATGCTGGTGCATCATTAATCCCGTCACCAACCATAGCTACTTTACCTTGTTTTCTTAAGTGTTTAATTACTTGTTCTTTTTGTTCAGGCAAGACACCCGCAATTACATTTCTAATTCCTAATCGATTAGCAATGCTAGAAGCAGTAATCGTATTATCTCCAGTTAACATAACAACTTGTAAGCCCATCGCTTTAAGTTCAGCTATCGCGCTGACCGCATCATCTTTGATTGTATCAGCGACAGCAATAATTCCAATAAAATTACCCTCTAATTCGAAGTATAAAGGCGTCTTACCTTTTAAAGATAATTCTTCAGCAATATGTAAGTATTCTTGATTGAGTCTAGCATTCTTACCACCTTGAATTGTTCGGCCATTAATTTGGCCGATAACTCCAACTCCAGGTAAAGCACTAAACCCTGTTACATCTTCTAAATGAACTTTGCTTTCCAAAGCCTTTTTAACAATGGCTTCAGCCAAAGGATGTTCACTATTATTTTCGAGACTTGCAGCATAACTTAATAAACTATCTTCACTAATACCACAAGGAATAATATCAGTCACAACCACTTCACCTTTAGTGAGTGTTCCAGTTTTATCAAAAACCACAATTTGGAGTTTATTGGTTTCTTCTAAAGCAGTGGCATTCTTAAACAAAATACCATTCTTGGCTCCAACACCATTACCAACCATGATTGCAACTGGTGTGGCTAGGCCTAAAGCACAAGGGCAAGAGACAACTAAAACACAGATACCTCTTGTTAAACTATAGCCAATGTCACCACTACTGATAATTAACCATACGATGACAGTCAAAAGAGCAATACTCATAACAATTGGCACAAAGACACCAGAAATTCGATCGGCAAACCTACCAATCGGAGCCTTAGAACTAGATGCTTCCCCTACCAACTTAATAATTTTCGATAAGGAAGTATCTTCTCCAACATGGTTAGCTTGGCAAATTAAAGCCCCATTTTTATTCATGGTTCCGGCTTTAACTTCATCGTTAACTTTTTTATCAATCGGTAAGCTTTCACCGGTAAGTAAAGATTCATCTATCGCACTCTCACCACTGATAATTATGCCATCTACTGGGATTGCTTCGCCAGGTAAGACCTTAAAGGTATCATTGATTTTGACTTCACTAACTGCAACATCAATTGTTGTTTCACCACTGACTAAATGAGCTGTTGGTGGCGTTAATTTCATTAAAGCCTTAATTGCAGTAGTTGTTTTTCCTTTACTGTATGATTCTAATAGTTCACCAATTGTAATCAAAACTAAAATCATCGCACTAGTTTCATAATAAAGTTCATCTAAATATGAAGTTGCTAATGTTATGTCATGATTAACCGTAGCACTAATAATTAAGACACTAACTCCAACACTATAAAGAAACCCTAATCCACTGCCAAGTGAGATCAGCGTATCCATATTCATGGCTTTATGAATAACGCCTTTAATGCCATGAATAAAGAACTCCCGATTTAAGACAAGAATAATGGAACTTAAAAAAAACTCAATAATTGTGATTCCAACTGGATTATCTAAAAAGGCAAAGATTGGCCAACCCCACATTAAATGTCCCATTGTAACATACATTAAAATGAGTAAAAGAATGGCTGAAATTACCAACCTTTTAACAATTCTTTTGGTCTCGCTATTATCTTCTTCAAAATTTTCATCGGTTGAGACATTCGCTCCATATCCAACCGCTTGGACCGCTTGACATATATTTTTAACTGAGGCTGGTCTTGCATAAGTGACATTCATACTGTTAGTTAAAAGATTTACTTCAACATCCTTAACTCCCAGAACTTTCATAACTGCACTTTGAACATGAGTTTGGCAACTAGCACAACTCATCCCCGTTATTTTAAACTTTTCACTTGTCATACTATTTCATCTTTTTAATAATCTCAACTGTCTCATCAATGATTGAAGTATCACCATTAATGATGCTTTCAGAAACACAAGTCTTTAAGTGATCATAGAATAACATATAACCAACACTTTCCAAGGCTTTCTCAACAGCACCAATCTGAATTAGGATGTCTTCACAACCGTGATTGGAATCCACCATCTTCTTTATACCTTGGATTTGACCACTAATTCTATTTAAGCGTTTATCAAGACTAGCAATTAGTTCTTCACTACGTGGAGTGTGCTTAGATTCATCATGACTACGCGTTACAATTTTATTACTCATAAATATACCTCCTAGGGGTATATCTATTATAACATACTAAAAGGAGTATGCAAGTAATATGCATAAAAAAAGGAAGATAACCATCTTCCCTTTTATAAATAACGCTTGAGAAATTCTTTAGTTCTCGTCTTTTTTGGATGAGTGAAAATCTCATTTGGTGTCCCCTTTTCTAAGATGATACCTTGATCCATAAAGACAACTTGGTCTGAGACCGAACGTGCAAAGGCCATTTCATGAGTAACAATAACCATGGTCATTCCTTGATTAGCTAAGTCTTTAATAACATCTAAGACTTCACCTGAAATCTCAGGATCTAAAGCACTGGTCGGTTCATCAAAGAGCATAATTTTTGGTTCCATACATAAAGCCCTTGCAATGGCTACTCTTTGCTTTTGTCCACCACTTAAACTTCTAGTATCAGCATGGATAAAATCACTTAGTCCAACTGCATGTAAATGTTTAATTGCTCTTTTCTCTGCGCTCTTTTTATCTAAATGTAAAACCTTAAGTGGCGCAATTAAACAGTTTTCTAAAACATCTAAGTTTTCGAAGAGATTAAAGTTTTGAAAAACCATGCCAATCTCTTGGCGTAATTGATTAATATTAATCTTGGAATCAAGTAAGTTGACACCCTCAAAAATGATTTCACCACTATTTGGTTCTTCTAATTCATTGAGACATCTAAGCAAAGTTGATTTACCACTACCACTGCTACCAATAATGGATAAGACTTCACCCTTATTAACTGAAAGATTAATGCCTTTTAAGACTTCCAAGTCTCCAAAGGATTTAGTGAGATTATTAATTTTTAGTACTTCCATATTCTCACCCCTAATTACTGGAAGGTAGTGGCTTAGCCACTAGATTCATCTTGTGTTCAATCTTCTTCATAATAAAGGCAATTCCATAAGTTAAGACTAAGTAGATGGCAGCGGCAATGAAAATGGCATCTTGGTTACCACTAGCACCATTAATCATATTGACCATAAAGAAGAGGTCCATGACTGAAATAACACTTAAGACTGAAGTATCCTTGATATTGATAATGAATTCATTACAAATAGCAGGTAACGAATTCTTGATTGCTTGTGGGAAGATGATATGAAGCATCGCTTTTGTTCTCGACATACCGAGACTTCTAGCCGCTTCCATCTGCCCGACATTAATGGCTTCAATCCCGCCTCTTAAGACTTCGCTTAAATAAGCGGTAGTATTTAATGAAACAGTTATTAAGCCAGCAACACCCGGAGTCAAGATATTGATAAAGACCGAACGATCAATACCAAAGACACCAGCAAGTATACCTGGTAAAAAATAATAGATAATGATGGCTTGAACTAACATTGGAGTCCCTCTAAAAACAGTAATGTAAATATTGGCAAACCAATGCCCAATCTTCTTTAAGAAAGCCTTACCTTCTTGGTCCCGTCTATCTATTTCTAGTGTTCTTAGTATCACTAAAATTAAGCCGAGTATTAGGCCAAAGATAGTACCAAGTAAAGAAAGCCATAAAGTAGTCCAAACCCCATTTAAGATCATGGAATATTTGGTCTTAATAATGTAGGCAATTCTAACCATCAAAGGATAAGTTGAATTTGGTTTACTCTCTAAAGAATAGGCCACCATAAAGCCCCGGACTAAACCCAAAATAACTAAATCACAAAGTAAGTAACCAGCTACGACAAAAGTTAAGATAAATACCACTTTTAAAAATGTTGCTGGTAAAGTCTTTTTTAGACTAATCAAAGTGATTAATAGACCAACCACAGCTAGTCCTAAACAAAGATAAAGAACAAAACTATTATTTAATAAAGTAACGCCACTAATATTAATACTACCAAATAAACAGATTAAAGTGGTAATTATTGTAAATGCTATGCAGGAGAAAAGAAGACTATGTAAATAACGAAACTTCAGCATCATTACTCACTACGTTCGATGGCACCAACCATCAGTTGTTCTCTTTCACTACTAGAAATACCAGCCAAAACTGAATTGATTTGACTAATTAAGTCTTCATGTCCCTTAGCAATAGCAATTGATACTACGACATCTTCTTCTGCTACGACAAAACTATTAGTTAACTTAACATAAGTTAAGTCTGGATTAGCCTTAACAATCCCAATGGCCACTGGTTCTTCTAAGATAGTGCAATCTGCTCTACCCGAAGTGATATTAGTGATAATAGTTGGAACATCTCCTAATGGTGTTTCATGAGTTGCACCCACTAATTGATCAATTAATGAATCATATAATGTTTCAACTTGGCCAACAACTTTAGCACCATTAAAATCAGTCAATGATGTGGCATTAACATACTTACTTGTCTTCTCCATCACTATAACATGAGTGGAAGTATAATAATCAGCAGTAAAATCAATCGATAACTTACGATCTTCTGTTGGACTCATGCCAGCAATAATAGCATCAATTTGCCCACTAGTTAAGGCTGGAATTAAGCCATCCCAATCTATTGCTTTAATCACTAATTTCTTGTTCAAACTATTAGCAACTTCTTTAGCAATTTGAATATCATAACCATCAGCATACATCTTGGTTCCATCAATTGGATAAGTAAATTCATTACTCTCCAAAGTAGTCCAATTAAATGGTGCGTAACCGCATTCCATTCCCACGACAAAAGTTTCTTGTTGAGTTGAGGAAGTTGTTGTCGCTTGTCCTCCACAACCCACAATACTAACACCTATTGCAAGTGTTAATAACGATTCTAAAACCATCTTTTTCATTCTAAAACATCTCCTTTATTTAAAAATGATTTAAATAAAAAAAGCGTCTTAGACGCAATTTGAATATATCGATTAAAATATATTGCTATAGCGCCTCTACTTACGTAGGAGTGTTATAAGTATTACCTATAACCCCACAATCTAGTTATGTCTAACTAGTCGTTCGGCGATGATTGCCTTTCCTAAGTTTTATCGCTTACCAGCTTCGCTTAGTACTTATCTACATCGCTACCTCTATACTTTTTTTATACGTTAATAATACACTTTGCAGGAAACATGTGTCAACCCTAAATTTTTAGGCAACTAAAAGCGAGGGAGACATACCCTCGCTTTAAATTAACTCTACTCATAGTGCGACCACATAGAATGCACAATTATTATCTGGTTCGACTTATCTAATCTATAAATTAAACGATGTTGAATATTTATTCTTCTAGAATAATAACCATCCAAATCACCAAGCAACTTTTCATATTGAGGTGGAGTTTGCAAAGGATCAACAAGCATAAAACCAAGTATTTTGATTACTTTGTCTTCTAAACCGGCTTGTTTCAGTAACACTTTATCCTTCTTGGCATTTTTAGTAAACTTGATGGTCCACATTACCACTTCTCCCCCGGTTTATAGGTTTCCATCTTGTTAACATCTTCTTTTTCTCCCTCTTTAATCTTATTTACAAGATTACCTTGAGACAAGATATAGAGAGTTTCCATGATGTCATTATAATCGGACTCACTGAGAATGACGGCATTCCCTTTTTTAGTGTTAACCGTAACTGATTCATTATATTCAATTACATTCTTAAGTGTTTCAAATAACTTCTTTCTTAATTCAGTTGCATTAGTTATAGACATTTTTATCATCTCCATTAGTACTATATCAAATATAACGTACGTGGTCAAGTACATGTTGTTTGGAATTGTACTTAATAGCAAAAGAAAAGAGTGAAACAATGTTCACTCTTAGAATTAATTAAATG
>JAQUTO010000001.1:29673-36000 GCA_028694305.1 Bacilli bacterium | reverse complement strand
TCAGGGGTTGGAATACCACTCTTTCTTTCACTAATGGCTTCATTCAATAAACGAATATATGTTTCAATACCAACCATATCGATAAAGCCAGATTGCTCGGCGCCTAAAATATCACCAGCACCTCGGATAGTTAAATCTCGCATAGCAATCTTATAACCACTACCAAGTTCAGCAAATTCTTTAATTGCTCTTAATCGTTTTGTTGCAATTTCACTAATTTGTTTCTTTGGACGATAGAGTAAATAAGCATAAGCCAAGCGGTCACTTCGACCAACCCGACCTTTAATTTGATAAAGTTGACTGAGTCCAAACCGATCAGCATCTTCAATAATAATTGTATTAGCATTAGGGATATCAATCCCATTTTCAACAATGGTAGTACAAACCATGACATTGGCTTCTTGATTATGGAAGCGCATCATGGCTTCTTCGGTCTCCTCACGTGTCATTTTACCATGAACAACAATTACCTTGGCTCCCTTGACATTGCGCTCTATATCGCTCGCAACACTCGAAATTGTGGAAATTTTGTTATAAAGGTAGAACACTTGACCTTTTCTAGCCAACTCTCGTTCAATAATCTCCCGAATTAACTTCATGTTCTTCTCAATAACATAAGTTTGAATAGGCATCCTAAAGAGTGGCGGTGTATTGATTTGGGATAAACTCCGAATCCCAACTAAAGACATTTGTAAAGTTCTAGGGATTGGTGTTGCAGTTAAGGTTAAAACATCAATATTAGTCTTTAATTCCTTAATCTTTTCTTTATGTTCTACTCCAAAACGCTGTTCTTCATCCACAATTAACAAGCCTAAATCTTTGAATTTCACATCTTTTGATAATAAGCGATGAGTTCCAATGATTAGGTGCAAAGACCCGTTAGCTAATTGTTCTAAATATTCTTGTTGTTTTTTCTCTGGCACATAACGATTGAGTAATCCAATATTAACTGGGAAGTTTCTAAATCTAGCCACCGCATTATCATAATGTTGTTGCGATAATAACGTTGTTGGACATAGAAATGCCACTTGTTTACCACTCATAATGGCTTTAAAGGCAGCAATAAAAGCCACTTCTGTTTTACCAAAACCAACATCACCACAAAGCAAGCGATCCATTGGGAAAGGACTTTCCATATCATGCTTGATTTCATTAACAGAGGTAATTTGGTCTTCGGTTAATTCAAATGGGAAGGCTGCTTCAAATTGGTGTTGCCATTCATCATCCTTGACAAAGGCATAACCGCTTTTTTCCACCCGGTCAGAATATAAAAGCATCAATCTATCAGCAATATCAGAAATTCTTTGTTTAATTCTACTCTTGGTCTTCTTCCATTCCTCTGAGCCCAGTTTATTAAGTCTTGGTTCAGCACCTTCTCTGGAGACATATTTACGAATGAGGCGGAACTGTTCTAATGGAACATATAAAACCCCTTCACCCCGATAGGCGATATGTAAATAATCACGATGAATACCATCGGTTTCAATCTCTTCTATGCCTAAGAAGCGTCCAATACCATGTGTCTCATGAATAACATAATCTCCGACATGCAGATTCTCATAAGATTGTAAGGTTTGACTACTCCGATAGCGGGTTAGATTACCCTTAGAAATTGTATGAATTCCAAAGAGATCTTTAGCTCCTAAATAAACCAATTTTTGCTTCTCTAATCTAAAGCCAGTTTTCAGGGCTAATTCGGTATAAGAAATCTTGGCTTTAGGCAGTTCATTTGCTTTGACAAAAGGCAGAGAGTATCCCCAGTCTTTAGCCCAGGACATTAAGCAATCTAATTGATTCTTATTCTCGACACAAAGCACCACTTGATTATCTTTCGAATATCCCGTAATTATTTCATTGATAACTCGGGTATTTCCATAGGCTTCATCTACTCCATAAATAGGGATAGCAATATCACTATTCTTTTGTCTAAATTCATTGACATATGAAGTGCACTTATTGCTTTCTAAAACACTGGATAAATCTAATAACAAATGGAGGGAAGCATTGCCTTCTTCCTCTAAATATTCTAATGTTTCATTGGCTAACATTTTATAGTTTTCTTGAACAAAATCAAGGTTAGAAACAATGGTTAAAGTGTCACTTGGTAGGTAGTTAACAATCGAGACAATATTTGGTTGAAAATAGGTGTAATATTTATAGAGTAAAGTATAGTTTTCATTATCTTTTAAATTCAATAAATCTTCTTTGGCTTTATCAGATAATTTAGTGGTCAATAACTCTTGTAATTGAGTCTCATAATTAGTGCCAACTACTAAATCTGTAGCAGGAATAATTGTGATCTCTTTAGTTGTCTCAATAGTTTTCTGAGTTTCCAAATCGAAGAAACGAATACTATCAACATCATCACCAAAGAATTCTATTCTCACCGGATGCTCATAGTTCACACTATAAATATCTAAAACTCCGCCTCGTTTAGCGAGTTGTAATGAGTGTTCAATCATATTGACTCTCTCATAACCGAGTAAGACTAACTTGTCGATAAGGTCATTAACTTTTAAGGTATCATTCAACTTAATTGTTAAGCAGTTTTGTTCGAAAACATCTACTGAAGGTAAGAAACGTACCACCGATGCAGTATGAGCCACAACAACCAAAGGTTGTTGAGTCATTAGTTTAGCCATGACATACAAACGTTGTGCTACCAATTCTTTAGAACTGGCTAGAGCTTCAATTCTAAAAGATTCATCACTAGGAAAGAAGACACATTGATTCGGTTCTAAAAGGTTAGATAAACTCTCATAAAGTGTTTGGGCTCCATAAAGGTTATTCTTAATTATGATCATGGTTTTATGACTATGTTTAAAAGTAGCGGCAAAGACTAATGCTTCTGCTTCATTAGCATCACAAACAAAAGTTTTACCACCTTTTTCGAGAGTGGCAATATAGGGTTCTTGACAAAGGAGTTCCAAGACACCCTTCATTTTATTTCGCCTCGGAATTATATTTGGTTTGTAAATCTTGGAAAGACATTATCGTGGCATCTTTCAAAGCCTCACAAATAGTCAGTGCAACTCCTTGCATAATCTTTTTTTCTTCTTTAGAATACTCGCCTAAAACATACTCGATATCATTGTCTAAACAACGCCCAATTCCAACCCGAATACGTTTGAAATCTTCACTACCAACATTCTCAATAATATTCTTGATTCCATTATGACCAGCCGGACTACCTTTACTCTTAAGTTTAAAGTGCCCAACTTCAAAATCCATATCATCATGCACAACAAAAACATCCTCTAAAGGAATCTTGTAATAATCCATAACGGCTCGCACGGCTTGACCCGATAAATTCATGAAAGTTTGTGGCTTAAAAATATAGACAGTTTCACCATTTATTTGGGTCTTTACAAGTAAACCAAAACATTGTTCTTTTTGTTCATCTAAAACACCAAGTTCGGACATCAAAGTATCCACAATAGCGAACCCGGTATTGTGTCTTGTTCCGATATATTTCTTGCCTGGATTTCCTAGCCCTACAAATAGTTTCATGTTGCTCCTTTTTTACTTAGTAATTTTCTTAATTAATCTTTGTAATTCTTTCTCATCATTATAACTAATCTTAATTTGCTTTTTATCAATAGAAACTTGAGTTTTTAGATGTGATTCAAGTTGATTAATTTCTTGACTATAAGCTTTATCTTTTTTCTTTTTGATTTGGCGCACTTCTTGCTCAACTTGACGGACACTTAAGTGCTCCTTTTTAATCTTTTCTAACAAGGTATTCATTGTTTTTTCATCTAGCCCAAGCAGTGCTCTTGCTTGACCCATACTTAATTGGTTAGAAGCGACTAAATCTTGCACTTCACTAGGCAAAGTTAATAACCTGAGTATATTAGCAAGGTAAGGTCGAGATTTACCTAAGCGCTTAGCTAATTCTTGTTGAGTAAAATGGCGAGCATCCATAATATTTTGATAAGCTCTAGCTTCATCAATCGCCGTTAAATCATCTCTTTGGATATTTTCAAGCAAAGCAATCTCCATCATTTGATTATCATTGAAGTTTTCGATAATCGCCGGGACTTGCTTGAGTCCACACATCACAGCCGCTCTATATCTTCTTTCACCTGTCACAATCTCATAATGCTTATCTTTAGGTCTAACTAGAATAGGAGTGAAAATACCATGTTCCTTAATGGAAGCGGCTAATTCTTTCAATTTTCTTTCATCAAAATACTTCCGTGGTTGGAAGGGATTTGGCACAATCAAAGTAACGTCAATTAAATTCCGAGTACGATTGGCATCTTTTTGAATAACAGCTACTTGTTCTGGGAGATTAGTATTTAATAAGTCTTCCAGCGTTTTACCAAGACGCTTTTCTTTATTTGTTTCGCTCATGCTTAATGACCTCCTTTGCTATTTCAAGGTAGGCTTTCGCGCTTGAAGCTTTAGGATCATATTCTAGGATAGTTTTACCTCTAGAAGAAGCTTCCACTAAACGGATATTTCTTGGAATACCTATCCGATACACTTTATCCTTAAAGGTTTGGCGCACATCTTGTTGCACTTCAACTGCAATCTTAGTTCTGAAGTCACACATAGTTAATAAAATACCCTCAATTTGGATATTTGGGTTGGTAGTTGTTTGGATTTGGCGAATATTACTTAATAACATGACTAAACCTTCCATAGCATAATACTCACTTTGCATTGGAATTAAAACTGAAGTTGCGGCATTTAGGGCATTGATATTAAGCAGTCCTAAAGAAGGTGGGCAATCAATTAAAATGTAATGATAATTGTCCTTGATTGATTCAAGCCTTTTTTTAAGTAATAACATCGCATCTTCGTATTTATATAAATCTAACTCAGCTAAAGCCATTGTTAATGAACCTGGCAATAAGAAGAGTTTTGGACTAGATGTTTGGGTAATGGCATCTTTGGCATCACATTTACCGATTAAG
This sequence comes from Bacilli bacterium, assembly GCA_028694305.1. Taxonomy (GTDB): domain Bacteria; phylum Bacillota_I; class Bacilli_A; order RFN20; family UBA1709; genus JAQUTO01. Next base: position 31,078 of record JAQUTO010000001.1, on the reverse strand, counting down.
ACTTCATAAATGGTCTTTTCAGATAAAGCCGAGTCAAAACCAAGTCCTCGTGATGAATTGCATTGTGGATCAATGTCAATTACGAGCACTTTTTTATTGTAATAAGCAAGTCCTGCGGCCAAGTTGATGGCAGTGGTTGTTTTACCAACTCCACCTTTTTGGTTACAGATGGCGATAATTTTGCCCATCTCATCACTCCTATAGAGGCTTACTCTTTATTTTAGCATAACTGCGAGGGTATTTTGAATTGTGAGGATGGATTTTTTGAAAAGTCATATTAAAATGCACTAATCCAGACTCAGGAAGTTTTACTTCCTGGACTTTAGTTATTTTATAGCCCAAAGTATTAATAGCACTAGCAGCATCGGTTATTTCTTGACGATAATTAGTCCCTTTCATAATGGCTAAAAAGCCTTTTGGTTTAACTAAATTACACGCCAACTCTAATAAAACATTCAAAGGAGCAATGCCTCTCGCTAAAACCACATCAAAAGGCTCACCCTTATAATCTTCGGCCCGTCCAGTAATGGTGTGAACATCTTTTAAATCTAGTTCTTGGGCTAGTTGGTCAACAAAGAAAGTCTTTTTTGCAGTAGCATCCAAAGCAGTAGCATCAATGGTTGGGTCCAAAATCTTTAATGGAATTAAAGGGAATCCGGCTCCAGAACCCAAATCAACCACTCTTTTATGGGAAAAATCGGTAGCGTGGATTAAGGCTATGCAATCTAAAAAGTGTTTTTCATAAACCTCACTCTCATCAGTGATACTGGTGAGATTATATTTCTCATTTTCTTGAACTAAGAATTGATAGTATTTAGTGAAAAGTTGAAGTTGGCTATCTCCAAGTACAATTCCTAGTCTTTTTGCTTCAATAGTAAAGGTTTTTTCGTTCATACTATCTCTCCTTTGCTTTTATGTGTAGTAATAAAATGCCAATATCGCTTGGATTTACACCAGAAATTCTCGAAGCTTGGCCAATACTAATTGGCCGAATTTTTGAAAGTTTTTGCCGCGCTTCTAAAGCAATATTTTCAATCTTATTATAATCGATATCATTTGGAATTAGTTGTTCTTCTAATTTCTTTTGAGTTTCAGCAGTTTTTTGTTGTTTTTTGATATAACCCTCGTATTTAATGTTGATTTCAACCTCTTCTAAAACGGCAGCTGAATACTTTTTTGTTAAATATTGAGTTAAATCGGCAATAGATAAACTTGGTCTTTTTAATAGATTATAACCAGAAGTCGTTGTTTCTAGCGGTGAGTCACCTTTAGTAACTAAAAGTGCACTAAGCGGACTATCCACTTTGAATTTTGTTTCCTTTAAGAGTTCCTCTAACTCTTCAATCTCGGCTTTTTTAGTTAAAAAGGCTTGATATTGAGTATCATTAACAAGTCCAACTCGATA
>JAQUTO010000001.1:0-29573 GCA_028694305.1 Bacilli bacterium | reverse complement strand
GAATCTTTTAAATGTTCCAAAATAATCTTCTTTGTTTCGAGAGTAGTATGAATTAGATAACAAACTTTTTGTTGATCTAATGGAATGAACTTTGTTGTGTCATAAGAGAAAGCCAAGTCACCTTGAGTGCCTGGTTGAATTTCCATACAAGAATAATCAACACTATCAGCTAAAACTCTCGGGGGAGTTCCGGTCTTTAATCGTTGAATATCAAAGCCATTAGCTCTTAAACTTTCGCTTAACCCTACTGCCGCTCTTTGATGATCTGGTCCTTCAAATTTAAAGGTATGACCTATCAAAGTTTTACCATGTAAGTATGTTCCAGTTGTGAGAATAACAGCATCGGCATCTAGGCGTTTGCCATCTTCTAAAATGACTCCTTTGCAAATCCCATTTTCCACAATTAACTCAGTAGCCATACTCTCAATAAGTAGCAGATTTTCAGTACTTTTTACTTTTTTTATCATGTAAGAAACATATTCTAATTTATCAGACTGAGCCCGCAAACATTGGACACCAGGTCCTTTGCTTGTGTTGAGTTTTTTCATTTGAAAATATGTGGCATCTGCTGCGTGCGCCATCTCTCCACCCAAGGCGTCAATCTCGCGTACAATAACACCTTTGGCTGGCCCTCCAATTGAAGGGTTACATGGCATACTTCCAATATGGTTGATATCGAGGGTAACTAAGGTCGCACTTAAACCAGCTCTAGCCACAGCTAGCGCCGCTTCAATTCCTGCATGACCACCACCGACAATAACAACTTTCTTCATATTAAAATTTGAATGATTTTGACAAGTATTCAATCTCCTCAACTGCGTTTAATCTTGGGAAAATATTGTCTCCTTTTGTGACACGACTTCCATCCATAGCATGTTTATCTAAGATGGTTTCATACTGAATATCTTGTAATCCAAGTTGAGCTAACACCTTAGGATATGTATTGACTAGGATTGGTTTTAACATAATCGTGCCTGCTCTTAAAATTAGCATCAAATGATTCATAACAGATGCAAGTTCTTTTTGTTTTGCTGGATCTTTTGCTAAAGTCCAAGGTTGAGTATCATCAATATATTTATTAGCTTTTGATAATAAATCAAAGGCTTCCTTAAAACCAGCATCAACTTGATAACTATCTAGTTTATCCTCATAGTGCTTTTTCGCATTCTCTAAAGCAATCTCTAAGTCATGATCAAAAGGAGTAGCTTCTCCTTCATAATTTGGAACAATGCCATCAAAGTACTTTTGAACCATTGAAACACTTCTACTTAAAAGGTTGCCATAGTTATTAACTAAATCAACGTTGACATTCTCTACAAAGAGCTCTGGGGTAAATAACCCATCTTGGCCCCATGGAATACAGCAAGTTAAATAATAGCGTAAGGTATCAACACCATAACGTTCAATAATTGGTTCTGGATAGATAACATTGCCTTTAGATTTAGACATTTTGCCATTCTTCATAACAATCCAACCATGGGCATAAAGCTTAGTTGGTTGTTCTAATCCTAAAGCATGTAACATAATTGGCCAATAAATCATATGGAAACGAATGATTTCTTTGCCAACAACGTGTAAAATCTCGTGATTTTCATCATTATGCCAGTATTTTTGGAACAATGAGTCATCATTAGAGTTATAACCTAAAGCAGTAATATAGTTAGAAAGCGCATCAATCCAAACATAAATAACGTGTTTTGGATCTTCCACGATTGGAACACCCCAATCAAAAGTGGTTCTTGAGACACTTAAATCACCAAGCCCAGGTTTAATAAAATTATTTACTATTTCATTTCTTCTAGAAATTGGTTCAATAAAACCAGGATGTTCATCATAATACTTAGTTAACCAATCAACATATTTGGACATTCTAAAGAAATAGGACTCTGAGGTTGTCCGATGGACTGGACGCCCACAATCTGGGCAAAGGTGTCCTTCTTGTAATTGTGATTCAGTCCAATAAGCTTCACAGTCAGTACAATACCAACCTTCATATTCACCCTTATAAACATCATCGTTGGCGACAAATTGAGAAAATTCTTTTTGCACTGCAGCGACGTGACTAGGGTTAGTAGTCCGAATGAAACCATCATAGTCAATATCTAGTTTCTTCCATAATTCTTTAATTGAGACAACTAAATCATCCACAAATTGTTGTGGGGTTTTACCGGCCGCCTCAGCCTTTAATTGCACTTTTTCGCCATGTTCATCAGTTCCGGTTAGAAAATAGACGTCATAACCACGTATTTTCTTATACCGAGCAATAACATCACAAATTGTGGTTGTATAAGCGTTCCCGATATGTAACCTACCAGATGTATAATAGATAGGTGTTGTTATATAAAATGTTTTATTTGTCATAATATCACACTCCGCTTTTCTATTTTATCATTTATGATAATCAAATACTAGAAAAGATGCTTTAAGGACAGATAAAACCATCTTTTTGCGCCCTTAAACTTCCCAAAAAAATATTTCCAAAAATAATTATTGTATTTCGCTTTAGCGCTTGTATAATTAGGTGTATAAAAATATAGTATTTATTCGGAGGGCGGAATAAATGGATGGTCTGCAGCGACACGTTCTAATTGAACTTAAAGATTTGACGAAAAGCTTTGGTAAAAATGTTATTTTGAAAAAGCTAAATTTAACTATTTACGAAAATGAATTTGTAACCCTTCTCGGTCCTTCGGGCTGTGGTAAGACGACATTATTAAGAATAATTGGTGGATTTGAGCGCGCTGATTCCGGTGCGGTCTTTTTTGAAGGAAAAGATGTTGCAAATATCCCACCTCATAAAAGACCAACTAATACAGTGTTCCAAAAGTACGCTTTATTTCCACATTTGAACGTCTTCGAAAACGTAGCTTATGGCTTAAGGGTTAAGAAAATGGATAAGAATGTCATCCAAACTAAAGTAACCGAAATGCTGAAAATGGTGGGCCTAGAAGGCTTTGAAACTCGGTCTATTCAAAAACTCTCTGGTGGACAACAACAACGAATTGCTATTGCCAGGGCCCTAGTTAATGAACCTAAAGTCTTACTACTAGATGAACCTCTCGGAGCCCTCGACTTAAAACTTCGTCAGGAAATGCAATATGAATTAAAAAGAATTCAAAAAGAAACTGAGATTACCTTTATTTATGTAACTCACGACCAAGAAGAAGCTTTGACTATGTCCGACAAAATCGTAGTTATGAGAGATGGCGATATTCATCAAGTCGGTACTCCTCAAGAAATCTATAATAACCCTGTTAATAAATATGTGGCTAAATTTGTTGGTGAATCCAACCTTTTAAGTGGCATTGTCAAAGGTCCTACCAAAGTTAAATTTGATGGCATGACTTTTGAGTGTGAACAACAAGGTTTTCTCAAAGATCAAGAGGTCGATGTTATGATTCGACCAGAAGATGTTAAAATTGTCGCGCTTGGTAGAGGTAAAATCGATGGTACTATCACCGATGTTATCTTTAAAGGAACTTATTTCGAGATAGATGTCACAACTGCCAATCGAGTTTATGCCGTTGAAACAACGCAAGAATATCCAATTGGTAAAGAAGTTTCAATCCGCTTCTACCCAGATTGCATCCATCTGATGGAGAAAATCTAATATGATTGGTACTGTTAAAAAAGCCCCTGGAGGGCGTTCGCCTTTACTAAAACAAATCAAGGCATATATCAAGCGACCTAAAACTGCACTAGAAAGATTTAAATTGTTAGGTATTCCTTATTATCTAATTCTTTTAGTCTTAGTCATTATTCCAATGATTTTAATCTTGTTCTATGCCATCACCACACCAAATAAAGATGATGCTATTTTATTAACCTTAAATAACTTCATTGCTTTCTTCCAAGAGGAAGGCTTTGTTGGGGTATTATGGGACTCAATTAGAATTAGTGGTATCACTACTATTGTTACTTTATTAATTGCATATCCTTTAGCCTATATAATCTGTGATTATAAACTCAAGAAACAAGCTTTGATCATTTTACTAGTTTCGGCTCCAATGTGGGTTAATATGTTATTAAGAACCATTGCTTGGAAACAAATCTTATCAACAGCTGGCCCATTAAATGCTGCCTTAGGGTGGTTATTTGGAATGGAACCTATTAACTTTTTAGGAACTGACTTCGCTGTTGTGCTTGGTATGGTTTATATCTTCTTACCATTTATGGTAATCCCTATTTATAATAACTTATCCAAAATAGATAATCGTTTAATTGAAGCCAGTTTAGACCTGGGTGCTTCAAGAAAATATACCTTCTTTAAAGTTACCTTACCATTATCATTGCCGGGAGTTTTATCGGGTGTCACAATGGTCCTATTACCATCGGCAACAACCTTGGTTGTCCCACGGTTTTTAGGTGAAGGTCGGTATTTCTTAATCGGTAACTTAATTGAACAGAAGTTCTTGAAGAGTGGTCTTTGGAACTATGGGGCGGCCATTTCCATTATTTTGGTTGTGGTCTTATTTATCATCTTGTTCTTAACTAAGAAAGTTGACCGCTTCCATAAAGACGAGGAGGATGATTAACATGAAAATTAAAAAAACAAGAAAGTTTAATTTTTCTGTTATCTATGTCATTCTCGTTTTGATTTTCTGCTATGCTCCAATTTTATCCTTAGTTATCTTCTCGTTTAACTCAGATCGTTCATTAACCAACTTCCAAAGTTTTAGTTTTATTTGGTATGACAAACTCTTTAACGATGGTCAAGTTATGACTGCGGTTTTAAATACAATCTTTGTTGCTGTTGTCGCCACACTTGTTTCAACGGTGTTAGGAACATTGGCTGCGATTGCCATTTCTAGAATGAAAAAGGTAATGAGAGATGGTTTATTAAACCTCAACAACTTACCAATGATTAACCCTGAAATTGTCACCGCTGTATCCTTATTACTTTTATTCTTATCACTTGGTATAGGTCAAGGTTATTTAACTATGATTTTAGCTCATATTACTTTTACCATCCCATATGTTATTGTCACTGTTTATCCTAAACTTAGAGAAATGGATGAAAATATGGTGGAAGCTAGTTTAGACTTAGGTGCCACGCCTTTAGGAACTATTTGGCATATCATTATTCCTAACATTAAAACCGTAATTATCTCAGCGGCTTCACTTTGTTTCACTCTTTCATTTGATGACTTTGTTATCTCTTACTTTACCGCCGGAACTGTGAATAATATTTCTATTTATCTTTATACATTAAGAAGACTAGAACCTACCATTAATGCCTTATCTACTATTATTATTACTGGCATTATTATCGTGCTTGTTTTATCTAATACAATTAAGCATAAGAAGGTGAATGACAATGAAGATGAAGACTAATATTTCACGCTTCTTAGTGGTCGGATTATGTGTTGCTTTATTACCACTAGTTGAAAGCTGTGCCATTGAAAGAATGATGGGTTGTTTATCCAAAGAAACCCTTAATATTTATAACTGGGGTGAGTATATGGATTCTGCCACCATTACTTCATTTGAAGAGAAATACAACGTTTGTGTGAATGTCTCAACTTTCCCAGACAATGAGACTGTCGTCACTAAGATGAGACTTCAATCATTTGATGTCATCTTCCCAAGTGAAGTCGCTGTCCAACAATTAGTTTCTGAAGATCGACTTGAAGAACTAGATTGGGACAAAATTATTATCACTGATAAGGCAGGTAATGAAAGACACTTCGATGCCACCAACGATTTAATTGATCCACTTGTAGCACAATTAGCAAAAGCCAAATCAGAAACCGGCTTTGATTATCTAAAATATGCCGCTCCTTATTTCTTCCAAAATATTACTTTAGTCTATAATACTAAAGTTATCTCTAAAGAAGAAATTGAAGAACAACAATGGAATATCTTAAGAAATCCTAAATATAAGGGCGCTGTGCGTGAATCATCACGTGATGCCTTCATGATTGCCCTTCATCAACTTGGTTATTCTTCTAATACCACCGACTTAGAAAAAATCGGAGAAGCAGAGACTTGGCTGAAAGAGCAAAAGAAAGTGATGGGCAGTCAAATAGCTTATTTAATTGATGAGGTTATTGATGATGTCCCAGCTGGCTTATATGATGCAGCCATGGTCTTCTCGGGCGATGCCTTTACAATTATGGATGCCAATGAAGATATTGATTTCTATAACCCGAGTGTTGGCACTGATATTTGTTGGGATAGTATGATTGTGCCAAAAAATGCTCAAAACAAAGAACTAGCCTATAAATTTATCGGACACATGTTGTCTTATGAACAAGGTTTATTAAATACTGAAATGGTCGGTTATACCTCACCATTAAAAGATGTATATAATGATGTTATTGCCAGTCTAGAAGATCCTCGACTGATTGGAATCTATTCTGTTATAACAAGTGAAACAGATGAAGTCTATAGTTTCGACTTAGCGACAAAACAAGCCATTGAAAGTGCTTGGGCTAGAGTGAAGGCCTCTTCATAAAAAACGGGAATCCAATTCCCGCTTTTTATTTTAGAATGTAAAGTTCCCGTTCTTGAAGACTTGAACTGTTGTCCCATCAAACTTAGTTCCGATGATTTCTAGATCCTTACTTCCAACCATGAAATCAACATGGGTTTTAGCGTGATTGAGACCGGCTTTTTCTTGTTGTTCAAAACTCATCTCAGTGCCACCCTTTAGACAGCTTGGATAAGCCATACCTAAAGCTAAATGACAAGAAGCATTTTCATCAAACAAAGTATTATAGAATAGAATTCCACTTTGTTGAATTGGTGAATCAAATGGAACAAGAGCGACTTCCCCTAGATAGCAACTACCTGGGTCATTCTCGACAATGTTCTTAAGAACGGCTTGTTCTTTTTTGGCACCATAATTAACGACCTTACCATCTTTAAATTCAAACCAGAAATCCTCAACTAGTTTGCCTTGTGTGAAGAGTGGCTTAGTGGCCACAACCTTACCATTTACGCCATATTTATTTGGAGCTGTAAAAACTTCTTCGGTTGGAATGTTTGGATTAAATTCAATACCTTTGGCTGAATTTTCTGAGCCACCACTCCAAATATGGTTTGGAATTAGTTCAATTGTGAAATCGGTTCCTAAACTATTTTTATAATGTAATGATTTGAAGTTAAACTCATTCATAATCTTGCTACGCTTAGCCATGTTTGCGTTATGCTTTTCCCAAGCCTTAATTGGGTCATTATCAACTCTTGAAGTTTTAAGAATGGCATCAAAGAGTTTATCAAAAACTTCTTCTTCAGGTAAATTAGGAAAAACCTTCTTAGCCCATTCAAAGTTAGGGTAAGAGCAGACGCACCATTGACCTTTATTGGACATAGAATAATCCATAATCTCAGCAAACTTAGGATGCGATTGCATTGCCATTTGTTGCATCTGAATCTTTTTTGGATCAACTCCAACCATAGCGTTGGGTTTTGGGGAAGCAATACTAACCATTGCTACACCTTCTCTAATTCCATATAAATACTTATCCATTATCCATTCTGGAACTTTCTTAAGTTGCTCTTCGCTTTGATACATAAGTCCATACTTAGAAATATAGGCATCATCAAAATCAACATGAACCCAACTGGCCCCAGCTTTATATGCTTCTTTTGTAATGGCAATAGCTAGTGGTGCTGATTCTAAGTTAGAACTAACATTTAAAGGTTGTCCTTTTTGAATATTAACGCCTTTTTTAACAATTAACTCTGCTAATTTTTCAATAACTTCTTCTTTTTTCATATTTAAATCTCCTTCTCAATATGGATTAATAATAATCTTTTTTAGTAATTATCTCAATACACTTTACTTTCCATTGGCAAAATAAAACGCGCCTTTAGGGCGCGTTAAGTAACTATTTAGCTGCAGCAACTGCTTGATCTAAAGCTTGTTTCTCTTGAATAATCTTTGGAATCAAGTTGCTTGGCACTTCATCATAACGTAAGAACTTCATGGTGAAGGTGGCTTGACCTTGGGTCATAGTCTTTAAATCAATAATATATTTTTGTAATTCAACTTGAGGGCATTCTGCAGTAATGTATTGTTCTTCACCAACAGGCTCAATACCCATGATGATTCCTCTCCGTTTACTTAAGTCGCCCATGATATCACCAATATAATCATTAGGTGCAACAACCTTAATTTCCATAATTGGTTCTAGTAAGGTTGGTTTAGCTGCTTTACAGCCATCTTTGAAGGCAAAGGAAGCGGCCATTTTGAAGGCCAATTCACTGGAATCAACTGGATGGTATTTACCATCATGTAAACTAGCTTTAACTCCGATGACTGGGAATCCAGCAAGAACACCAGACTTCATTGAATCTTCAAGTCCTTTTTGAACTGCAGGAATAAAGTTAGATGGAACGGCCCCACCAAAGATATCATCAACGAATTCAAAGTCCTTACCATCATGCAATGGTTCAAACTTAATCACAACAATACCATATTGACCAGAACCGCCAGATTGCTTGACATAACGTCCTTCAACATCAGCTGTTCCTTTAATGGTTTCACGATAAGAGATTCTGGCATCTTCAATTGTGGCCTCAATGTTATATAGATTTTTCAATTTGAAGATGACATTATCAATCTGTGGTTGTCCTTGGCAACCAACAAGTAATTGTTTTGTTTCAGCATTTCTAGTTGCAGTAATAGAAAGATCTTCAGCACAAATACGACGTAATGATTCTGTAATCTTACTTTCATCATTTTTATTCTTAACAACTAGAGCATAATAAATAGTTGGTGCTAATCTTTCAACATCATCATATTTGATTGGGTTAGCTGGATCAGCAATAGTATCGCCAGTTTCTAAAGAGTCAACCTTCATGATAATACCTAAATCACCAGCAGTAATCTTAGTTGTTTCTAATTGTTCTTTGCCCCGAATGAAGGCAATGTTATTAATTCTCTCTTTCTCATCTTTATTAACATTCAAAATTGTTTGATCTTTACTAATGCTTCCTGAACGCACTGCGATGAAAGAAAGTTTACCCATAAATGGATCAACAATAGTTTTCCAAACATAGGCAGAGAATGGTTCTTTAACATCGACTTTTCTTTCAATAATTTCCATGCCTTCTGGTGCTTCACCAAATGGTTCTCTTAAATCAGCTTCGCTTGGGAAGTATTGTTTAATTTCCCGCATTAATGTTCTAACACCAACATCTTTTAAAGCACTCCCCACAATAACTGGAACTAAAGCTCCTTGGGCAATACCTTTCTTGAGACCTTTTTTAATTTCTTCGTCTGTGACTTCTTGTTCTTCAAGAACTTTCATCATGACGTCATCATCAACATTAGCGACTGATTCAACAATCATATCTCTAAGTTTCTTAGCTTGTTCTTTTCTTTCTGGCCAAACCACATCATCGTGTGATTCCTTGCCATCAAAGATTCTAGCTTTATTCTCGACCACATTGACAAATCCCTCAAACTTATCACCATGTCCGATTGGCCAGCAGAATGGAACAGCTCTTTTACCTAGTTTGTCACGCACTGAATCAATCAATTCGTCAAATTTAATATTTTCTTTATCCATCTTATTGATAAAAACGATGGCTGGAATACTCTTTGAACGAATTTGGCGCCATTCTTTCATGGTTCCAATTTCAACGCCCTTTTGAGCATCAACAACGATAACTGCGGTTCTCGCAACCCGGCTCGCACAAATGACTTCTTGGTTGAAATCATAGAACCCCGGTGTATCGATAAAATTATACTTGGTATCTTCAAATTCAACAGGAATCAAACTACTATAAAAAGATACTCCTGCATTCTTTTCCTCTTTGGTGAAGTCAGAAACTGTATTCTTCTCAGTCACTGATCCCTTCTTAGCAATCGCACCACTCATTTTTAGGAATGATTCGACCACGCTTGTTTTGCCACTGCCTTGGTGGCCAACTACAATGACGTTACGAATGTTACTAGGGGCATATTCTTTCATATAATTTTCCTCCTATATGTCTAGCGTTATATTATTCAAATTTTAACCTACTTTATTATTTTAGCATTTTTACACATCTATGTGTAGTTAGTTTTGATGAAACTTATGATAAATCTCGTTTTTTTTGATTTTCGTCACTGAAGCGACTTCTTTAATGGCATCACTGGTGCTCATTCCTTGTTGAATGTAACTATTGACCATCTCAAGAACTTCAACATCGCTATATGAGACGGCTGGTTCTGGTTTAGCACCTTCAACTATTATGACCATTTCACCTTTGATTGGTTTAGCCTTAATCTTAGTCATAATCTCAGAGATAGAACCCCGAAGATACTCTTCAAATTTCTTGGTCAACTCCCTAGCAATTACAATTTGCCGGTCACCGAGTATTTCTAACATATCTTCTAATGATTCATTTATCCTGTGTGGCGCCTCATAGAAGATGATAGTGTTTTTAATCTTAGTTAATTCAATTAGTTCCTTTTTGCGCTCTCCTTGTTTATGGTCTAAGAAGCCATAGAAAAGGAAATGCTGAGCATCCATGCCTGACCCAACTAAACCATTAATTAAAGCGCATGGTCCAGAAACTACCGCCACTTTAATTCGGTGTTCAATGCAACGATTAACCACAACATTACCTGGATCTGATATTCCTGGATAACCGGCATCACTAACCAAAGCGACATCATCGCCTCTTTTGAGAATTTCAACAATTTTATCAGCCACAAAATACTCATTGTGTTCGTGGCAAGACATTAATGGTGTATCGATATCAAAACGATTGCAAAGTTTTAGGGTTTCTCTTGTATCTTCGCAAGCAATCATCTTGACGGACTTTAAAACGAGGATGGCACGAGGTGACATCTCATCTAAATTCCCAATTGGTGTTGCAACAACATACAAGGTTCCATCCATATTATTGTTCTTCCTTCTTAGGCCCTCTTTGGAAAGGGACTTGTTCTAACTTAATTAAATCATCTAAACTGATAACTTTGATATCTTCTTTACTCTCTAAACGAGCTTCACGCGATAACACATTGATGCTGCCAATCTTATATTGGCTACCATCATAAACAACCCGTTGCCCAATCTTTGGAAGTCCTTGCTTTAGTTCAGAATATTGATCATCTTCATACTTGAGACAGCAAAGTAATTTTCCACATTGTCCAGAAAGTTTTTGAATATTAAGAACTAAAAATTGGTTTTTAGCAATATTAATACTAATGCCTTCAAACTCGCCTAAAAAGACATTACAACAAAGTGGTAAACCACAAATACCAAGTCCACCGATAATCTTTGAACGATCGCGCGAGCCAATTTGGCGTAAATCAATCCTACAATGGAACTTAGAGGCTAAAACCTTTAATAATTCTCTAAAATCAACTCGATTATCTGCAGCATAAACAATCGACAGTTTTGCTCCATCTAAAGTGTATTCTGCTTTTAGTAAACGCATTTCTAATTTCAAATCATGGACTGCTTGTTTGGTTTCGGCTAAGGCTTCCTGAGCTTTGATAATATTGTCTTCGTTTCTTTTTTTATCATCATCGGTTGCTTTCCGCATAATTTCTTTTAAGAAAATCCCTTGCTTAAATTCTGAGACTGGTTTTGAAGCCTTAACAACACTACCTAGTTCAACACCATGCACGGTTTCAACCACAACCACGTCGCCTTCTTTTAAATTCTCATCATAAGTATGGAAGTAATATGGTTTGGTATTCCCTAGAAATGCCACACTCACAATAAATCCGTCGCTAAAAACCTTTCCGGTTTCTTCTTCTTTATTCTTCTCGTAATCTTGATTGTTATTTGGCATATTCTTGAGCTCCTTTATTCTTAAAATAGATGAAGATTGTATCAATAACTAAAGAGCTATTGACAACCTTTTTAAGTTTTCCTTCGTTCAGCATGATATTTGTAATAAATTTATCGATTGGTAAATTTAATAACATTACTTGACGAATTAATTCTTCCTGATCTTTAAAGATCAGTTCTTGCCCTAAACCTAATTTTAGCACATCTTTTAGGCTAGTTCCTAGTAAATCGAGATATAATTGACAACTTAGTTGTTGTTTCCCTCGGCCACACACTGCTGGAATTACATCGTGAATGGCAAAAAAGTTCAGTTTATCGTAATCTTCGACCATCATTCTTAAAGTATCAATAACTAAATCTTTGATTTGAATGTAATTGGTGTTTTGATAAGCATTTAAGGCATCTTCTAAATTGGAATAGGTTTCAGTTAAGATAGAAGCGTCTTCGCTTGAGATATTCTCAGCCATCAGTTTGGCTTGCAATTCTTTTTTCTCAAAGTTACGAAGGTGTAACACCTGACATCTTGAGATTAAAGTAGGTAATACTTGCGAGATATTCTCAGTAGTAAAAATAGCCACCACATTCTCGGCCGGTTCCTCGACAAACTTCAATAATGAATTTAAGACGCTGCCATTAGCAAATTCAATTAAGTGCACTATGTAGACCTTAATTCCTTTTTTCTCAATGGCTGATTGTGAGAAATCAAACTGTAAGTTAATGACATCATTTTTTAACATCTCGCCCTTAGAACCATCAAAAAACTTAAAATCTGTATATGAACCATCTTGAATCCGATGACACGTTAAGCATTCTTCACAAGCACCAGGATTCGGGTTCTCGCATAATAAAGATTCAGCAATAAAATAAGACATTTCTTTGGTTGGAGATCCTTTTTGGCCACTAATTAAATACGCGTGACTTGTTTTATGCTCACTAAAAGAATTCATTAGCGTACGCATAACGATAGGTTGTGTGGACTCTAATAATTCTCTGTTTTTCATGTTATTTTATTCCTAAAATATCAAAAACCACTTGTTTGAGTTCTTGATAGACTTGAGCTTCGTCTTTAGAAGCATCAATCTTTTTGATTCTTTCTGGATATTTCTTAAGTAATTCTAAATAACCTTGATGGACTTTTTGGTGGAATTCTAATTTCTCAGCATCCAACCGATTAACTTCGCGGTTCGGATTCTTTTGAATTCTAGCTAGTCCTTCTTCTGCGCTTACATCGAAATAGATAGTGTAGTTTGGTAATAATCCCTCCGTAGCAAAAAGGTTAACTTGTAAGACTTCATCAATGCCAATGCCTCTAGCATAGCCTTGATAAGCCAAGGAGCTATCAATATAGCGATCACTAATAACAATATAACCATCTTTTAAGGCTGGGATGATAGTTTCAATCAGGTGTTGTCTTCTTTGAGCTGCATACAAAAGGGCTTCGGTTCTTTTATCCATTTCAGTATTACTTCTACTATGGAGAACATCCCGAATTTGCTCAGCTATTTTATTGCCACCGGGCTCCCTAGTAAATAAAACCTTGTAGCCTCTAGCTTGCAATTCTTGAACTAAATGTTGAGTTGCGGTGGTTTTACCACTACCATCTGGTCCTTCAATTGTAATAAAAATCCCTTTCATATTCTCACCTCAAATCTTACGACGTCCTTCTAATGCTTTAACTAATGTATATTCATCGGTGTAATCAAGATTCCCACCAACCGGTAATCCATAAGCGAGTCTAGTCACATTTACATGATACTTCTCGAGCAGTCTAGCGATATATTGGGCGGTAGTTTCACCTTCAACATTCGGATTTGTTGCAATAATAACTTCTTTTACTCCACCATCTTTAACCCTTTTAATTAAGGAAGCAATGTTTATATCATCTGGTCCCGTACCATTTGTCACAGAAATAACTCCATGTAAAATGTGATATTTACCTTTAAATTCTTTAGCCCTTTCTAAAGCAAAGGCATCTTTAGGTGTTTGAACAACACAAATAATGGAACTGTCTCTGGAATCGTCACTACAAACATCACAAACATCATTTTCGGTTATTTGCCCACAAATAGGGCAATGATGGAGTTTGGTTTTACAATCTAATAAAGAAGCTGAAAACTCTTGAATAGTTTCTAAATCCATATCAATGATTTGATATGCCATTCTTTCTGCTGATTTTGTGCCAACTCCCGGAAGTCGCTTTAACGATTCCACGAGTCTTTCAAATACTTCTGGATACTTCATTGTTTATCTCCATCCTTAAACAAGTCACCAAATAACGTCTTCCCATATTGAGAGATATCTTCAGTGGTGTTGGTTTCTTTAGGTTCTTCTTTTGTTTCTTCTGCAACTGGAATAGTCCCGGCTTCAACTTCCTTAACTTGAGGATCGCTTACTGGGTGTGCCACTGGTAATTGCCCTCTAGCCTTTAAGTCAATATAAGTTAGTTTGGCTCTTCTAAAGTCCTCATCTAATAAAGCAAAAATGGCCACATCTTTTCCTAAGAGTTCACGTAAGAAGTTTTTGATTTCAGCATAACTATCAGCCTTCATCGCTAACTTTAATTGTGGAGGATCAAGATACCCTAAAACCAAGCCATTAGAGGAGGCGGCTAGAACCGCCGAATCAATGATAAGGCCAACTGCTTTTGCAAATTTGGCATTAGACATATATTGGCCAATAATCTTCCAACGACCCTTGGCAAAATCACGATCAAAATTTGTTGCCTGAACCATGACATTTAAAAGGTCTTTTTCTTCGTATGCTACGATCTTTTCGGTCATTGCAATCTTCATCACGCCTTCATCAGGTTTAATCGAAACTTCAATCTCTCCTTTGGCTTCTTCAATCACGGGTTGTGGAGTTGGTGCTTGCGCTTGTACAGGTGCTGGCTTAACATCCTCAACTGGTTTTGGTTGTTCAATAGGTTTAACTTCTTCTTGAACTGGAGTTTCAACCTTTACTTCTTCTACAACAACATCTTCCATCTTTGATGGTACAACTTCTATTGGTTGTTCTTCTTTAACTTCAACTACTTTAACTGCCTCAACTTGTGGAGCAGCAACTACGGTTGTTTCTTTAATTTCTATCGGATTTTCGATACTTTTGTCTGTTTGTGACTCCACATCGCACATCTTTAAAATGGCCAGTTCAAAATAGGAACGAGGCGAGGCAACGTAGTGATAATTAGCAACAGTAGCCATTAAGATATCGATGTATTTAAAGGCTTGCTTATTGGATAAGGCATAACAAAGATTGGTCAATTGTTCACGGCTTAGTTTGCCTTTAAACCCGGTCGTGTTTTTATAGACAACAGCTTCCTTAATTATATTAATTAAAGTGTTTGTGAAACGAGCTAAATCCAAACCTCTCTTATCAAAATCGTCAGTTTTCTTAAGACAGGTTTGCACATCTTTTTTAGTTATGTCATGAATAAACTCAATGGCTTCTTGGTTAGAAACAACCCCATAAATTTCGCGGATGTTTTGGGCAGTTAAAACTCCATCTCCATAAGCCAGAGCTTGATCTAGAATACTAATGGCATCACGAACTCCGCCTTCGGCAAGTTCAGTGATTAAGTCAACGCTCTCTTCGTCATAAGTTGCTTTCTCTTTATCGAGAATCTCACAAATCTTTTTATGAATATCAGCATTTGAAACCTTGCCAAAATCAAATCTTTGGCATCTTGAAATAATGGTCCCAATAACCTTTTGAACATCCGTTGTGGCAAAAATAAACACCACGTGTGCTGGTGGCTCTTCAATAGTTTTAAGCAAAGCTGCAAAAGCCTTTTCAGACATCATATGGACTTCATCAATAATATAGACTTTATACTTGCCTTCAATAGGGGCGTATTTAACATTTTCAACTAATAATCTAGCATCATCAACACCATTATTACTGGCAGCATCAATCTCAATAACATCTGGATGAGTACCATTCATAATATCAAGACAATTAGCACATTCATTGCACGGCACTTCTCTATCGGTAGAAGTGCAGTTTAAGGCTTTAGCCAAAAGTCTAGCAATAGTTGTTTTGCCAGTTCCTCTTGGTCCTGTAAAAAGATATGCATGGGCAATTTTGTCATTCTTAATTGCGTTTTGCAATGTTTTTACAATGTATTTTTGACCAACAACTTCATCAAAAGTTTGCGGTCTATAAATCCGATATAGTGCTTTATATGCCATGATATTCACCTCTCATACTATTATACTATATAAGTGAATTCTATTCACTTATTTTTATCAAAAAAGGAAGAAAAACCAGTGCTATCTCTTCCTTTTATCTTGAAAAAATTTTGTTAATATTTCACCGCATTCTTGTTCCATAATTCCACCTTGAAATATTGGGTGATGGTTCAAGTTTTTCACAGTAGTAATGTCTAAATTTGAGACTACAGCGCCACCTTTTGGATCTTTGGCCCCATAATAGATGGTTCCAACTCGATAATTAATTATGGCGCCAACACACATTAAGCAGGGCTCTAAAGTAACATACATTTCACAGTCATTTAAGCGCCAATCTTTGAATTTTTTGCTAGCTTTTACTATGGCGTTAATTTCGGCGTGATTTAAGGCTGCTTTTTTGCTCTCTTTGGTGTTATGAGCTCGAGCAATAATCTTGCCATCTTTAACAATAACACATCCAACTGGTACTTCACCTTGAAGTAGACCTATTTGGGCTTGTTTTAAAGCGGCTTTCATAAATTTAGTATCCAAGAGAATCACCACCTAATAAAAGTGCCATATCACATACTTGAACCTCTTAAGGCTGCTACCTTCCGGTCCTGACCTGGTTCGAAACCAAATATTGATATGGCATTTGTTAGTATAAATGATTTACGTAAAAATAGCAAATAAGTCAAATAAAAAGGGCCGAAGCCCTTTTAATTAGTCCATTTTATATAAATCGTAAACAACACTTAATGGTAAGCCGAGTTCAATGTGTTCAATTGCTTTAGCAATCATTGGTGCCATTGATAATACCTTAACTTTAGTTGCAATCTTGGCCTTTTCTGGGGTTAATGGGATGGTATTTGTAGTGACAACTTGTTCAAATACTGAGTTTTGGATTTTTTCAATTGCCTCTCCAGAAAAAACTGCATGAGTGCAAGCACCATAAACCTTGGTTGCTCCGGCTTTAATTAAAGCCTCAGCGCCTTTAGTAATAGTTCCACCAGTATCAATCATGTCATCAATCATAACAGCAACTTTACCCTTAACTTCACCAATAATACCCATTATTTCAGCTTCGTTTGGCTTTGGTCTCCGTTTATCGATGATAGCGATAGGTGCATTTAAGATGGTTCCGAGTTTTCTGGCTCTTGTCGCTCCGCCATGGTCTGGAGAAACCACCACAATATCCTCTTTAGGATCCAATGTTTTCTTGAAATAACGTCCAAAGAGCGGAATTGCAGTCATATCATCAACTGGGCAATCAAAATATCCTTGAATTTGAGGGGCGTGTAAATCCACAGTAATTAAACGGTGAATACCAGCCACTTGAAGCATATCCGCCACTAATTTTGCGGTGATTGGTTCTCTAGCTTTATTTTTACGATCTTGACGAGCATAACCATAATATGGAATAACACAATTTACTTCTTGAGCAGAAGCTCTTTTTAAGGCATCAGCAAAGACCAAGATTTCCATTAAACGATCCGTAACAGGTGAACATGTTGATTGAACGATATAAACATTTTTACCTCTTACTGATTGTAAAGTGTCAACAAAGATTTCGCCATCTGCAAAGTGCTTAACTTCGACTGCTCCAGGTTGTAAACCCAACTGATTAGTAATGTCTGCGACCATTTGTTTGTTGGCCGTTAAAGCAAAAATAACTGTTTTTTCTAACATAGTTGTCTCCCTCCCCATTAATTGACTAACTACATATTAATCATACCCATTTATAGATAAAATATCTATAACTTCGTGGCTTTTTCCACAACTTTCGTATAATAACCCTTCTTCTCAAAGTGATTTGCAACCTTTTCAGCCAACTTTTTATCTTTAGTCAGCCCAAAGAAACAAGAACCACTTCCAGACATCATAACAAACGGAAGCCCTAAAGCCTTCATTTTTTCTTTAATCCCCTTAAGTTTCGGTTTGATTTGAAGAACTGGGGCCTCCAAATCATTATTCATTTTTGTAATTGCATCCTCAAAGTTATCATTTTTTAAGTCTGTAATGATAGAGTCGTCTTTTTCACTTGATATCCCGTATTTATCAAACGCCTCATAAGCTTCTTTGGCACTAACGCCCTCTGCAGGTTTAACCAAAACAATAAAGACATCCATTTTATCTTCAATTGGGGTGATTTCTTCACCCTCGCCCTCAATCATAGTTGTATCTGAAACTAAAAATTGGGGAATATCAGAACCAAGACCACGAACAACCTCCAATAGTTGATAATAACCATAATGTACATCGCCTAACTTCATTGCTTCTAATAAAGCTCCGGCCGCATCTGAACTGCCACCACCAAGGCCACTAGAAATGGGAATGTTCTTTTTAATAACAACGCTATATCCTTGTTTAATTCCCCTATATTTGTTGAAAGCATCCAAAACCTTATAAACCAGGTTTTGGGAGTTAGTGGGAACTCTTTTATCAGTGCAAGAGATAGTGATTTTGCCGGTTGAATTGCGCTTGACGCTCACCTCATCAAATAGGTTTATTTTAGGAGCAATAGAGCAGAGTTTATGTAATTCTCCGTGTGTCTTTGGTAAGACATTTAAAGTATAGTTAATTTTTGCAAAACATTTATACATTTAGGCCATCTCCTTTTTGATAGAAACAAGTAATTTTGTAATCTGGTTTTGATTTAATTTTTCGGCTCTTTCTGTTGAATTAATTTGGCAAGAATTGAGAACTCTTAATATCCGGTCTTTATCGGCGTAGTATTCAACCAAATTATTCAAGATAGTCTTTCTTCTGTTCTTATAAATAATTTTTAAAAAAGTAGCGAACTCTTCGGTAGAAATCTTTGTTGCCTTTGTGGTAAACTGTAGAACAACTGAATCCACTTTTGGTCTAGGTAAAAAGTCGTTTTTAGAGACATATTTTAAGACCTTAATATCACTACAAAATTGAGCCAACATTGAAAGCTCATTTTTCTCTTTGTCCTCAAGTGGCTTAGCAAGTTTTATACCAACCTCTTTTTGGAGCATAACAACAACGGAGTCTATTGGCCTTTTTACTTTGAAAAGTTTGATTAAAATGTCGCTAGTAATGTAGTATGGTAGGTTAGACATAACAATAATTTTATCCCGAGAAAATTTAGCTAATAAGGCATCCAGATTAACCCGCATAAAATCGGCATTAATGATTTCAAGATTAGATCCATTTATATTCTCTTTAAGTAGTGGTATTAAGTCGCCATCTATTTCATAAGCAATGACGTGTTTGGCACTAGAAACCAATTCTTCTGTTAATGCACCTAGTCCTGCACCAATCTCTATTACAATGGTGTTTTTATCCACGTTAGACAATCTAACAATATCTTCTACGACTTGTGAGTTAATAATAAAGTTTTGACCATAAGATTGTTTGGCATTTAGTGAATGGAGACGCAAAAGTGCATCTGTCATTTTTAAAGATGCTATTTGTCCCATATCTTTTGCTCCTTCATAGTTTTAATTAACATTTCCTGGTTAACTCCAATCAAATTAAGTCGTTTTAAAAAAGTTTTACCACTCCCGTGACCAATTCTTAATTCTTTTTCAATTATATCACGCTTTTCAGCAGAGTTTGGTGAACCAACTAGACCTAAATCAAACAATTCTTGGCTGCTTATTGTGTTTTTTGATGACTCGAAACTCACAAGATGATTTAGTGCTTTCTTAATTTCTTCTTCTCCAGCGTGTTCAACGCCAACTTTATGTTTATATCTAGCTAAATCCACATTAACAAAAGCGTGTTTGGCGGTTGGGATTATTTCTTGAAGTTCTTTTCTAATTCTTTCTCCAGGAGAATCCGGGTCAGTAAAAATAATAAACTCTTTGCCTTGCTTTACTAACTCCTTAATCATTTCTTTAGTTGCTGGTGGCAAGGATGTTCCGTCTGTTTTAATAAAATCTGCCTCTATCAAGGAGGAAAGTCGATCAATGTCGTGCTTACCCTCAACAATAATTACTTGTTTAACCTTTGATTCCATATACTTTTAAGGCGTTTTTTGTGGTTGCCTCGGCCACATCTTCGCTTGAAATGCCTCTTAGATTTGCAATGCATTCACAAACATATCTAACATTTGCCGGTTCATTCAACGTTCCTCTTTTTGGTTCGGGCGCTAAACACGGACTATCGGTTTCTATTAAAAGTTTATCTAAAGGAATCGTGGTTGCTACTATTTTGGGCTCTTTAGCATTTTTAAATGTAACTGGACCACCCAAAGATATATAAAAACCCAGTTTAATGAATTCTTTTGCCATTTCTTTAGAAAAGGAATAACTATGTAAAATACAACCCTTTAGTTTATCTTTATGACTCTTTAGAATCTCAAAAGTATCTTGAGCGGCATCACGTGCGTGGATATTAATAACCTTATTATATTTATAAGCCATTTCTATTTGAGTAATAAAATAAGCTTTTTGGGCTTCTTTATTGGAGTCATCCCAGTGATAATCCAAACCAATCTCTCCAACCGCCACAACCTTCTCGTCTTGGATGAGTTTGGTGAGTTCTATTAAATCGCTTGGCTGAGCTTTCTTGACTTCGTTTGGATGAATCCCGATGGTTGCATAAACATTGGGATAACGATGTGCTATTTCGATGGCCTTTTTAGATGTTGCAATATCTTGACCAATAGTAACGATATATTGAACTCCAGCCTCTTTGGCCCGACTTAAAACATCCTCTATTTGAGAATAGAGTGCTTCATCGTCTAAATGAGCGTGTGAATCAAATAGTATCATGTTATTTACCTAGACAAAATCTTTTGAAGATTTCATCGCTTAAATTATCACCATATAAATCGCCCAGTAACTCTTGTAAAGAGTTAAGGGCCTCTTTAATATCTATTTCAATTATGTCGGCCGGCTGTTGATCTTCACAAAGTTTTTCAGCATCAACATAGTTTTGATAGGCTTTTTCAATGAGCCCTTTTTGCCGAGCATTGGAGAGTAGTGGCTTATTCTGATAATTTTTAATATCAAAACCAACATATGCTGTCATTGCATCTAAAAGAGGTTGAATGTCATGTTCTTTAACTGACACCGCCAATTGCTTGCCGTTCTTTAATTTGGTTAAATCTGCTTTATTAAAAACCACAATGACCTTCTTGCCGGCACATTTCTTCAACATATCTTGTTCTTCTTCATCTAATTGTCCTTTGTTAGCACTAATAAGCACCACTAAATCTGCTTTAGAGATAGTTTCTAAAGTTTTATGAATACCAATGTTTTCCAAATAATCAGCATCTTTTCTAATACCGGCCGTATCCAAGAAATTAAAGGTTATTCCTTTGATGGTGGTACTACCTTCAACAACATCTCTAGTTGTTCCTTCAATCTCACTAACAATAGCTTTATCTTCATTAATTAAGGCGTTAAGAACCGAGGATTTACCCACATTAGGTTTGCCAATAATTGCTACATTAATTCCATTTTTTATGGTACGACCAATATTCGCGCCTTGTAAAATGATACTTGTTTGCTTTATAAGTTTAGCAACTTCTGGTTTAATTGTTTTGGCCGTTAATTCCTCGATATCTTCATATTCTGGATAATCAATATTAACTTCGATTTGAGATAACAAAGTAACTGTGGCTTCTTTTAGTTGTTGGATTTGTTTAGATAATTCGCCAGATATACCATTTAAAGCTACGTTTGCTGCGTCTTTATTACGGGCCACAATTAAATCGTTAATGGATTCGGCTTGTAATAAGTCAATTTTGTTGTGATAGAAGGCCCGTTCAGAGAATTCACCCCGTTCAGCCATTCTTGCTCCTTGTTTAATGAGTAGAGCAATAATTTGGTTAATAACAACCAGTCCACCATGACAAGAGATTTCCACTAAATCTTCTCCGGTAAAAGTGTGAGGGCCCTTAAAGACAAAAAGTAAAACCTCATCGATGGTTTGTTTTCCTTCGTGGAGTTTAGTATGAATAATGCCATTATTTCCTTTTAACTCAATCTTTTTGGTACTAACTTTGCTAATAATATCAAAGGAATCTTTGCCACTTACACGAATAATTGCGAGGGCACTTTGCAAAGGCGCAGTTGCCAAAGCTACGATAGTATCAGTGATTTGTTGCATATCTTGCCCTCCTAATTCTATTTAATTATAACATAAAAACTGCGTTATTCACGCAGTTTTACTCAACATAATAAATTGTAATTTGGCGTTTATAGCCTTGGCCACTACTTTCAGTTCTAATATGTTCTATATTCGAGAGAGCATTATGAACCACTCTCCGCTCATCAGAAGTCATTGGATCAAGGGTTGCATTAACTTTACTTGATTGAACTTCATGAGCAATTCTAGTTGACATCCGAATGAGTTTTTCATATTTCTCATCTTTATAAGAATTAATATCTAATAAAATCCGGTAGTGTTTCTTAAACTTATGGCCACTGGCTTGACGCACTAAACTATTTAGGGCTTGTAAGGTTTGACCATTCTTACCAATTAAGATGGAATTATGGGATGTATTAATTGTCATCTTAATGATGCCTTCTTCAATTGTGGAAGTAACCTCACAATCGAAGCCTAAGTCTGCCACTATAATTTTTATATAGTTTTCACAATAAGAAATCACATCAGGCATTGTATAAACTTCAACTTCTACTTTTTTAGAAAAGAGTTTTTTCTCTTCTTTAAGAACAGCATAGTTTAAGTTTTCAACGCTTATGCCTAGTTCTTCGCTGGCCTTAGCAAGGGCGTCTTCAACGGTTTTGGCTGTATAAATTGCCATTATTGAACACCTCCCCATTTTGCTTCTTTTTCTTTCTTCTTTTGCTTATCTGTGATTAGTTTAGTAATCCAAGTTTGTAAGCAAGTGAATAAGGAAGATGCAATCCAGTAGACAGACATACTAACAGGGAGCATCCAACCAACGATAACCACCATGATTAACATAACATAGGTAAAGGTATCGGCTTGTTTGTTAGCGTCACGAGCTTTGGCGTCCATCTTCTTATATTGTTCTCTATTTAAAAGTTTAGGTAACTTCATGGATAAAATTTGAAGCGCCATCATAATAATAAATAAAGCAATAGCGGTTGGTTTAAAAGTTAAGATACCAGAACTTAGGGTTTGTGCTAATGTAATTCCTAAAACCGTTCCTTCTCTTAAAACTAAGGTTGCTCTAACAGCACCATACACACCAATGAAGATAGGTAGGGTAATAAACGGAACAATCATAGTAGTAATAGGATTAATCTTATATCTCTTATACAAATCCATCATTTCTTGGGCTTGTTTTTGCTTTTGAACAGGATCTTTGGTGTTCCCGTATTTGGCATTAATTTGTCCAATTTCTGGTTGGAGTAATTGCATTCTTTGTTGAGCCATAGTTGGTTTCCAGGTCGCTAGTGTAACCACTAAACGAACAAGGAAGGTTACAATAATGATAGAAAACAATTGCCCATATCCATTAAGACCAAACCAACGAGCAAACTTGTCCATTAAAAAACCAAATGGATAAGTTAAGAGTCCATCGAAAAAGCCTTGAGTAAAGGCATATCTCCAACTCTTGGCACTAATCTTAACTCCAGTTGTCTCGTCTGTGTCATCTTCATATGTCAAACAGGCCTTAGGGTGACTATCGTTGTAGATAGAATCAACCTTGGAAGTTTTTTCTTCCGCCGTGTAAGTACTCCAATCTTCTGGAGTAGCATAGTCGCCTGTTCCCGTTCCGGCTTCTAGTGTTGCCATAATTTCAGCCTTCATCGCGGTAACTTCTTCTTCATTACAGAAAGTTGAGTTACAACCCGTAATACCAAAGGCTAAGACAAATGTTAGAAGACACGCAGCCAGGGCTTTGAGTAATTTCATTGCTTTACATCCCCTTTTCTACAAACTTTTTGTGTAAGTAGGTTAGTTCAACCTCATTTTCACTATAAGTTTTGTTTTTAAATCCTTTTTTGATAAGCACGACCCAGTCATATGGTTGGGTTAAATCAAACAACTTCGCAACGAGCATCCTCGTTTGTCTTTTTGCTTTATTTCTTTCAACGGCATCGCCATATTTGCCACTAATAGTAACGCCGACCCGTCCATATCCTAAATCGTTTTTTAAGTAACTGAGCACAAAACTTGAATTTGAGAAAGCTTGATGTCGATTAATCACGTTTCTGAAATCTTCGTTTTTGGCCAGTCTATTAATCTTTTTCATAAATTGAGAAAAGCCACTAGAAACCCTAGTGGCTATTTTCTAGAATTAAGCAGTTAATTCGTGTCTGCCTTTTTTCCGTCTTCTAGCTAAAACTTTACGACCGTTTGGCGTTTGCATTCTTGCTCTAAACCCAGCAGTGGCTGCATGCTTACGCTTACTTGGTTGATACGTTCTCTTCATATTAACACCTCCACGATATAATGATTGATACGCGTTATAAGTATAAAACTAAACCATAAAAGTGTCAATAAAATATATTATTATATAATATGTTTTACGGCAATTATGGGCGGTTTTAACAATTTTGTGGATATTGTTGATAACTCTCAAAACTCCCCAAAAATCAAGAAAATCTTGGTGGATAACTATGTGGAAAACGTGTGATTTATGGTTGATTTGTTCATAAGATTGTGTTCCATATACACATGTCCACAAGAAATCCACATTTTAAAGTTGTGGATAAGTTATTTGACGCCCGATTTCTGCCGATATTTCAAAATATTTTTATGTGTGAATATCGTGTGGAAAACTAAAAATGTTAAATTTTATGCTTTCTATTATAGAGGATTTATTCTATAATATGGTCAATTGAAGTTGGGAGAGAAGTAATTATGGTTCTAGATGCCTCTAAAATGGGCGACATTTGGAATACAGTCTTGAATCGACTCGAGAGAGAAGTTGATGATAGATTAGTTTATTCAACATACTTCGAGGGATCTTATATCAAATCAATCGACAATGGTTTGGTAACGGTGGTTTCCCCATCGCGCTTCGCAGCAATTATGTTGAAATCTAAGTATTTCGAAAGCATCCAAGCTCACGTCGATGACGTGACACAAACAAATTTTAAAGTCCAAATTATTGACCAAGATGAAGCTGATGCTAAAACCAAGGTCGATGTTTTGGTCAGTAATGCCGCTGTTAGAATGGAAAAGCCTTTTGATTCGCACTTAAATCCAAAGTTTACTTTTGATTCTTTCGTAACTGGACCTTCTAACCGCGAGGCTTGTGTTGCTGCTGTAAGTGCAGCCACAGATCCGGGTAATTTTTATAGTCCTTTGTTTATCTTTGGTAAATCAGGACTAGGAAAAACTCACCTTTTACACGCAATTGGTAACTATATTAAGGATAAAAATCCTTCTTTTAGGGTTTTATATCTTACAACCGATGACTTCTTTGAACACTATGTTAAAATGGTTAAGGAAAGATCTTCTGAGTCATTAAAAGAAGAATTTAAAAACATTGATGTTTTACTATTGGATGATGTTCAATTTTTAGCATCAAAAGAGAAAACCAGAGAAACCTTCTTCCATATCTTCAATTTATTATCAAATAATAACAAACAAATCGTTTTAACCGCTGATCGTCCACCACAAGAACTCAAAGATGTTGAGGATCGTTTAGTTGGGCGTTTTGCCTCGGGACTTTCGGTTGAAATCCAAGCTTTAGAAAAGGAAACGGCCTATGAAATCCTAAAGAAAAAGGTTGAAAATCAACATTTAAACGATGGTAAAATCAACGAGGATGTTTTGCGGTATATTTCCGAAAATTATTCTGGCAACGTCAGGCAATTAGAGGGTGCACTAAATAAACTTCTTTTCTATGCGATTACTTTCAATAAAAAGGAAGAAATTGATATGAACACCGCCCTAGAAACCTTCAAAACCTTTGAGAGAGTTAAACAATCCAACCCAATCACGATGGATAGAATTAAAAATGCTGTGGCGGAGTATTATAACATCTCTGTAACTCAATTAACTTCCAAAATCAGACAAAGTAGTTTGGTCACACCAAGACACATCGCAATGTATCTTTGTAAGAGTATGTTGGACCCAACTTTAAATGAAATTGGTGAGGCTTTTGGTGGCCGAGATCACACCACAGTTATTAACGCTGTGAATAAGGTTGAAAAATTGTTGAAAACAAGTGAAGATTATGTGGTTGTAATTAACGACCTAAAACAGGTAATTAATGCCTAATTTATAAATAAACATAGTTTATTTTATAAGACCGTTATGTTATAATGGTTTAGAAAGAACTTTTCCACAAATCTACAGCTCTTATTATTAGTATCATTATTTTCTTTATTTAGAAGAGAAAAAGAAAGAAGGAATTATTATGAAATTTACCATTTCCAAAGATCGACTACTAAATTCACTAAACGTTGTTGTGAGAGCTATCTCACCTAAGAATCCAAATCCAATCTTAACTGGTATTAAATTTGAATTAAATAATAATGGACTCTTCCTAACAGGAAGTAATTCAGACTTGTCGATTCTAACTAAAATTCCACTTAAGGAAAATGATGAAAACCTAATAAACCTTCAAGATATAGGCGTCGCTATCATCTCTTCTAAATATGTTTTAGATATTGTAAGAAAACTCGAGGGCGACAAAGTTGAATTTGAAGTTGTGGATACCGTGGTTCTCATTCGAGATGGCGCCAGTGAATTTAAACTTAATTGCATGAGTAGCGAAGATTATCCACCACTCGATTATGACGTATCTGGTGTAAAGTTCACGGTAGACGCCGGAGTAGTAAGACAAATTGTTGATCAAGTTGGCTTCGCTGCATCTGCCAACGAAAATAGACCAATTCTAACGGGCGTTAACTTTAAATCAAATGGCAGCAATTTAGTTTGTGTTGCTACCGACTCATTTAGATTAGCCAGAAAGACCATAAATATTCAAACAGGCCAAGAATTTAACGTAACAATTCCGGCTAAAACTTTAGTAGAAATTGGGCGTGTTTTAGATAACGAAAGAAATGTTGAAATAAGTTTGAATGATAAACGTGTTTGCTTTACTATGGTTCACACAATTATTGTATCCAGGGTTATCTCCAACCCATATCCAAACACTGACAAGATAATTCCTGATTATTTCTCAATGGAGTTAAGTGTTTTGGCTCAAAACTTTGCAGCCGCAATTGATAGGGCATCCTTGATCTCGATTGAAAACAACGGAATCGTTCAACTATCATTGGATGCTGAAGAAGTTAAAATCAGCTCAAGAAACAAAGAAATCGGGTCCGTGATTGAAAAGATTTCGGCCTTTAAATATTCCGGAGATCGTCTCGATATCTCCTTCTCATCTAAATATGGGCTCGAAGCAATTAAGGCTTTAGGTTGCACCGAGGTTACTTTGAAGTTTAACGAAACCTCGAAGCCGTTTGTTATCATCAACAAAGCAGACCCATCAATTGTACAATTAATCCTACCAGCAATTACATATCAATAATCGCCGATATAAAAAGAATGACCAAGGGCAAAGGGGAACCTCTTGCCCTTTCTTTTGTTTGCCTATCGCGATATAAAAGGCAAAATATAAAAAATAGATTAAAAAGAGTGAAGAAAAACACCTAAAAGTCTTTTATTATATTTGGAAATATGCTAGAATATATTATATATATTCTACGATGGGGTGAGAAATTTGGAAAAAATTACAATCAAAACCGAATATATCAAACTTGGTCAATTCTTAAAGTTTACCGGTCTTATCGATAGTGGATCCGAGGAAAAGTCTTTCTTACAAAACAACAAAGTTTTAGTCAATGAGGTTGACGAACAAAGACGGGGTCGGAAACTCTATCCAAAAGATAAGGTTGAAGTAAAGGGTCAAGTTTACGAAATTAGTAAAGATGGAAATTAAAAGTCTTCACCTAACAAATTTTCGTAATTATCAAAAACTAGATTTAGATTTTGAGAAGCCAACCATCGTGCTTTCAGGGAGTAATGGACAAGGCAAAACCAACCTGGTGGAAGCCATTTCCTTTATTTCTAATTTAAAATCCTTTCGGCAAGACGAAAGGATCTCCTTGATTAGTCAAAATCAAGAGTTTGCCGTTATTGAAGCTTCACTAAAAAAACGAGTGACCACCAAAAAGATCAAAGTGGTGATTCACCCAGACAGCTTAGAACTTTTTATCAATGACAAACCAGTAAAAAGCAAAACAGAGTTTAGAAGTGAAACAAAAGTTGTCGAGTTTACCCCCAGAGACGTCTTTTTATTCAAAGACTCTCCGCGGGATAGAAGGGCGCTTTTGGATGAAGAGATTTCTAAACTGTCTCCGGCTCACGAATTAGCGTTGCGAGATTATTACAAGTTGTTGAAGGAAAGAAACGAACTTCTACATCAACTAAATCCAAATTTAACTTTATTGGATGTAATTACTCATAAGATTTGCGGAATTAATTCTGAGATTATTACGAGACGATATGGATTTATTGCGAAACTGAACGAACATTTAAGTCAAATGTTTCTGGAAGTAAGTGGCAACAAAGTTGATTATCAATTGGAATACATATCGTTTATCAAGCAAACAGAAAACAGCCCAGAAGCAATATATGAGACACTGAAACAAGGGCTTGAAGAAGATTTAAAGAAGCAAACAACCTTAACTGGTATACATCGAGACGACTTTAGAGGATTATTATCCAACAACGACGTTGGTCTTTATGCCTCTCAAGGCCAACAAAGGTTATGTGTTATTGCTCTAAAACTTGAGTTAATTAGGTGTTTAGAGGCTGAATTTGGTGAAAAACCAATTGCTATTCTAGATGATGTACTATCGGAGCTTGATTTAGATCATCAAACCACGTTAATAAATCACCTTCAAGGCAAAAATCAGTTGTTTATTACTGTTTCATCGCTTGCCCCACAAATTGAGCGTGAAATCAAGAAAAAGGGCGAAATATTGAAAGTTACAAACGGAACCATCGCAAAGGAGTTGATTTAGATGGATGAAAAAGAAAAGATAAAGCAAAGTGAGGCCTATACCGAACAAGACATTGAGGTTTTGGAGGGCTTAACTCCAGTTAGAGTGAGACCTGGTATGTACATTGGAGACACAGCCTCCAAAGGTCTGCACCACTTGGTGTGGGAAATTGTCGATAATGGTATTGATGAAGTTTATGCTGGTGGTTGCGATACCATCAACGTCATCATTTTTGATGATAACTCAGTTCAAGTAGAAGATAATGGTCGGGGTATTCCAACCGGAATTCACCCAAAGACGGGTATTTCTACGGTTGAAACCGTCTTTACCGTGCTTCATGCTGGTGGTAAATTTGGGCACAGTAGTGGCTACAAGGTTTCTGGCGGTCTGCATGGTGTTGGAGCTTCTGTTGTTAATGCTCTAAGTACCTCTTTTGAGGTTTGGACATGTCACGCCGGCAAACGCTGCTATGCCAAGTTTGGTAATGGTGGTCAAATTTTAGAGCACCTTAAGGTTTTAGGCGAAACCGAACAAACAGGAACAATTATTAAATTCCACCCAGATCCATCTATCTTCACGGAAACGATTGTTTTTGATTACAACACCATTAAAGATAGATTACGGCAGTTGGCTTTCTTGAATAAGAGCGTCACGATCAACTTTGAAGACAAGCGGAGTGGTATGAAAGAATCTTTCCACTACGATGGTGGTCTTAAAGAGTATGTTAAGTTCTTAAATTCAGATAGCGAAGTTGTCTGCCCTGATATTTTCTATATTGAAGG
>JAQUTO010000040.1 GCA_028694305.1 Bacilli bacterium | reverse complement strand
TATTTAAACTAATACCAATGTTTTCAGCAATGGTCTTAGAGAACAAGAAAGGTTCTTGTAATACTAACCCAACTTGCTTTCTTAGATAGTGTTTATTGATTTGTTTAATATCAACACCATCTAAGTAAATTGTGCCTGATGTACAATCCAGCATCCGGTTAAGTAAACTAACTAATGTTGATTTACCACAACCAGTTTTACCCATTAAAGCGATGGTTTCACCTTGTTTAATGCTTAAATTGATATCATTAATAGTTGGATTATTACTATCCTTGAATTGGAAGAAGACATCACGATACTCAATATTACCAAGAATTGTTGGTTTTAACGTGCCATCTTGGGTCCCATATTCGGTTTGTTCATCAATGATTTCCATAACTCTAGCTCCGGCAATATCACTCCGGTTCATTTCACCAATTTGGCGACCTAACGTTCTTGTTGGCCAAATGACATATTCTACATATAAGAAGAGTGAGGTTGCTTGGGCAAAGGTTAATTTACCATCTCTAACAAAATAGAAGGATAAAACAAAAGAAAGCAGCATGATTAAGTATGTGATGCCATCCATGATTCCATAATAAGTGGACATTTTTGCCATCATAGTTCGCCAAGCATTCATCATTTTATCAATTACTTGCTTAAACTTAGATATTTCATACTTTTCATTAGCAAAAGCTTTAACTACCCGAATTCCAGTTAAGTTTTCTTGAGCCACAGCGGTCATTTTACCTTCAGTCTCTTCCATATCAGTAAAGATTTTGGAGTTACGACTAAAGTAAATAATGGCGCCAATTAACATACAAAAGATTGGTGCAAGTAAGATTAGAGATATTTGGGCGTTAATTCTTATCATTTGAGTCGAATAAATGGCAATTTGGAAAAAAGCGTTAGCACACATTGGTAAAACTTCACCAATGAAACGCTTAACCCGGTTAATATCAGAAATACTTCTTTGAATCAAATCACCTGTTTGAGCATGA
Organism: Bacilli bacterium; assembly: GCA_028694305.1. Lineage (GTDB taxonomy): Bacteria > Bacillota_I > Bacilli_A > RFN20 > UBA1709 > JAQUTO01. Next base: position 6,483 of record JAQUTO010000040.1, on the reverse strand, counting down.
TTTAAGTAAGAATAAGGCAAATCTTGAACATGACTATAGAAGTCTGTTTGGATATTGTAACCAATACCCTCACTGACATAGGAAATACCAATATCAGTTGCCATATTCATTAAATCACGAACTAAAACCGTGCAACAAATACAAGCTGCCAATAGCATTAATTGTAAAGGAATTTCCTTTCCAATAAAGATACTATTTATGATAGTTGGTAATGTTGAAGAGTCATCACCTTGTAAAATCGCAAAGACTTTTGAGATAAACAAGGGGACTAAACTCCGGAAATAGTTTAAAATAATCAGTAATGCAACTACGCCAATTAAGGTCCATAATTGATTTTTTATATAGCGTTTGAAGATTTTTAATAATTTCATTATTACACCTCTATTCAAAGTACTCGAAGGTGAAATCTAGTAAGTCAACTTGATCACCATTTTGAGCACCTAATCGTATTAATTCATCATCGATTCCCATTTTACGCATTGTCGTAGTGAGATATAAGAAGCCTTGATCTTCTGAGATATTAGTCATCTTATATAATTTTTCAATTCTCTCACCACTAATTACAAAGTGATGGTCTCCAACTTTAGTAATCGTAAAGCCTTTATCATCTGCCCGCATTTCATAAACAGCTTTTTCAGGACTAATAAAGTCAGCATCTAATAATGGAAATTCCGGTGTTTTCGCCAATAAATCGGCGACATAATATAGTAATTCATCTAACCCAGTCCGTTCTAACGCACTGATTGGGAAGATTTTATAGTCTTTTCCATAGACTTTTTTGAATTCATCCAATAACAAAATTGCTCCTGGATCATCCATTTTATTGGCAGCGACCACCATTGGTCTTTCTAATAATCGCATTCTATAACTCTTTAATTCATCATTGATAACTTTGAAATCATTGATAGGATCTCTCCCCTCACTGCTTGCCATATCAACGATATGAATTAGGACTCGACATCTTTCAATATGTCTTAAGAATTGAAGCCCTAAACCTTTGCCATTATGGGCACCTTCAATTAAACCTGGTAAGTCAGCCATTACAAAACTGCGGCCATCCTTAACTGCCACCACTCCTAAGTTTGGAGTCAAAGTAGTAAATGGATAACTAGCAATTTCTGGTTTTGCTGCAGTAACTGCCGCTAATAATGTAGATTTACCTACTGAAGGATAGCCAACTAAACCGACATCGGCTAAAACCTTTAATTCTAGAGTTGCATCAAATTCAACTCCTGGTTCACCATTTTCGGCAACCCGTGGGACTTGATTTCTGGAAGAGACAAAGTGAGCGTTACCACGACCACCACGTCCTCCTTTAGCAATTAGTTCTTTTTGGTTAGGATATTTAAAGTCAGCAATAATACGCTTCGAGTTATTATCATAGACTATCGTTCCGACTGGAACTTTAACTACAATATCTTCGGCCGCTCTACCACTGCAGTCTTTACCCATTCCTTTACCACCATCGGGAGCTGCGATTTTGCGTTTGTACTTAAAATCTAGTAGTGTTGTTAGCCCTGAATCAGCAATGAAATAAACACTGCCGCCCCGGCCTCCGTCACCACCTGAAGGTCCACCTTTATCAACATATTTTTCTCTTCTAAAAGCAATCATACCATTTCCGCCTTTACCGGCTTTGATATGAGTACTAACCTTATCTACAAACACACTCTCACCTCGATATAATATAAGAAAATCCCCCGTAAAGTCGGGGGATTTTACTAGGCTTTTGGATAAACAGAAACTTGTGTTTTTGCCTTGCCTAATTTTTCATACTTAACGACACCTGCAATCAATGCAAATAAAGTGTCGTCTCCGCCTCGGCCGACGTTTAGACCTGGATGAACCTTAGTGCCTCTTTGACGATAAATAACAGCACCAGCATTGCATTCTTGACCATCTGATAATTTTGAACCTAGTCGCTTCGCAGCAGATTCACGTCCGTTCTTAGTAGAACCGACACCCTTCTTAGAAGCAAATAGTTGTAAATTTAACTTTAACATTGGAAAACACCTCCTATTTTTCGATTATTTTCACATTTTTAGGATAACTTATGGCAATTGTTTGCAATTGAGCATAAGTTACTTTGGCGATTAGTTGGAGATCATGTTCATTGCTATAAGTGATACTAAGGTAACCATCCTTCATAATGTAGTTTGGTTTCTTCTTGGTAATCTCTTCGATTGCATTGACACTACCTTCAGCTACTGCACTAACTCCAGCACAGACAATATCTTGACCACTGGCCTTAAAATTGCTATGCCCTTCTATCGTAATTTGTTTAATCAACTCTTGATCATATAAAATCGTGATTTTAATCATTAAGCATTAATAGCATCGATTTTAACTCTTGTGTATGGTTGTCTATGACCATGAGTTTTACGATAATTTGTTTTAGCGCGATATTTCAAGACTAAGACCTTCTTAGCTTTGCCTTGTTTCTCAACCTTAGCTGAGACAGTGACACCTGCTAAATAAGGCGTACCAACCTTGACTTTATCTCCACCAACAAGTAAAACCTTGTCAAATGTGATAGTATCGCCTTCGTTGGCTTGGAGCTTTTCAACAAAAATTGAATCTCCTGCTTGAACTTTAATTTGTTTTCCGCCTGTTTCGATAATTGCGTACATTGTTAACACCTCCTGTATTGTTTAGACTCGCCATTAAGGTAGCCGTAGCATTTATAACCTGTTCTGTGCGGTTGCAACCCTCTTTCGAGGTGGCAACGAGATAAGAATAACATAACATAGTTATGGTGTCAATCAAAAAAAGGCTATTTCTAGCACTTTTTTCTACATATAGCCTTGATATTTCAAGGATAAAAATCCATTGCGTCCAATAATCAAGTGATCAACGACATGAATTCCCATTTTCTCCCCTAAAGCCACGATTTCTTCCGTTGCAACTATATCTTGCTCAGACGGTGTAGCATCTCCGGAGGGATGATTATGGGCAATAACGATGAATTCTGCGTTGTTTTTCACTGCTTCCCGAAAGATATCTCTGGGATGTACTAAATGTGATGAAGCCGTGCCTTTAAAGAGGTTTAGGCAACAAATAACTTCTTTTTGCGCATTGATACAGACCAAAAACATCTGTTCTTGAAATGGGTCATTGATGTTTTTAACAATCATTTGATAGATTTCTTGCATTGAACTAACTTTAGTCTTAGGTATAGCTGAAACGTATAGAATACGTTTTGAGAGTTCAATTGATGCAATAATGGAGCATGCTTTAGCAAGTTTAATACCATCTACATCGAGCAATTCACCTAATCTTGCGGTTGCTAACCCATTTATACCTCCCACTTTTAGCAAAATACGATGTGCTAAATCAAACATATCATATTTTGATGTTCCTGACCGCAAAATTAAGCAAAGTAATTCTTGATCACTCAACGACTCAATACCTGATTTTACTAGCTTTTCTCGGGGCAATTCCGTTTTTGGAATCATTAACCGAGCACATACTTACCAATTGGATTGATAAAAGTATCATCCCATTGGAATAATGCTCCACCAGGCAAAGAAACCTTCCCTTGATTGGCCGTATAGAGTTTCCAAACGATAACTGTTAGAATGGATACTGCTAAATACGTTAAAACCAATGTAAGGGTCAAAATCTCGCCTCCACAAACACTTTGTGCTTCTTTTACTGATAGTTCGTGTAGCTTTTCCATTTTTATCACCTCAATCAATACATAGGTGTATAAAATGAAAACTCCTAAATCTTATTAGAAATAGGAGTTTATAAGTCGTTATTTAGTTAATAAAGTATTTAGTTAGTAGTTTTGTAGTTATTATTTTAATAAATCTAACTTCTCTTTAATCGACTTGTATTGAGAATTATAATCAGCAAGTTTAGCTTTTTCCTGCTCTACTTTGGCTGCTGGAGCCTTTGCAACGAAAGCTTTGTTGTTGAGTATCGCATTGCTTCGTTTCAATTCTGCTTCAAGCCTTAATAGTTCAAGTTTTAGACGTTCTTTCTCAACTTTAGTATCAATATTGCCCTTAAGAGGTATCAACATATCAATACCATTACCAACCGAGAAGAATGCTCCATCTTCAGACTTATCTAATATATCGTCAATGGATAAGTCATCAACAAAACCGAATCGTTTCAAATAAGCAGCATTACGCTTAATAGCTTCCTTACGTTGTAATGACTTAGAGACCATTTTAATGGCAATCTTAGCATTAGGAAGCATTTTATTCTCGCTCTTATAGTTACGAATGCGCTTAATTGTTTCAATAATCATCTCAATTGATTGACTAGAATCATCTTTTGCGCCATATTCATAGGCTTTTGGCCACTTATCGTTAATAATAAAGATTTGATCATTATTGTGCAAAGTTTGATATATTTCTTCACTTACAAACGGCATAAATGGATGAATTAGTTTTGTAATGGAATCCAAAACATAATACAAAACGTTCTGTGTTTGTTTTTTAACCTTGAAATCAGCACCGCTAAGATTAACTTTAGCAAGTTCGATATACCAAGAACAGAAATCATCCCAAATAAAGTTATAGAGATATGTTCCTACAACCACAAATTCGTATTTATCCATGTTTTCGTCCACAGATTCAATCGTTTTATTCAATCTAGCAATAATCCATTTATCGACATCAGTCAATTCATTATACTTAATTTCTGTCGGTTTAAAATCATCACCTAAATTCAACATAACGAATCTAGAGGCATTCCAAATCTTATTAATGAAGTTCCAAGCAGCTTGAATCTTCTCCTCACTATAACGCATATCCAAGCCTGGAGAAGCCGAAGCTGTTAAGAACCACCGCAATGCATCCGCCCCATATTGGTCAATGACCTCCATAGGATCAATACCATTGCCAAGTGATTTAGACATCTTTCTACCTTCAGAATCACGGATTAAACCATGGATTAAGCAATCTTTAAAAGGTTTTTGTTTAGTAAACTCTAATGATTGGAAAATCATTCTAGCAACCCAGAAGAAGATAATATCATAGCCGGTAACTAAGACATCAGTTGGAAAATAACGTTCCAAATCTTCGGTTTTAGCTGGCCAGCCTAATGTAGAAAATGGCCATAAAGCCGAGGAAAACCAAGTATCTAGAACATCTGGGTCTTGATCCCAGTTTTCAATGTCTTTTGGTGCTTCTTTACCAACATGAATCTCACCTGTATCTTTGTGATACCAAGCTGGAATTCGGTGTCCCCACCAGAGTTGCCGGGAAATACACCAATCTTCGATGCCTGTCATCCAATTTGTGAAAATCTTTTCAAATCTATCTGGATAAAACTTGATTTTATCAGCTGTTTGTTGGAAATCTAGTGCTTGTTTGGCTAATGGTTCCATTTTAACAAACCATTGGTCTGATAAATATGGTTCAACAATAGCGTGTGATCTTTCCGAATAACCGACTTGATTGATGTGTTTCTCAATCTTAATTAATAAACCGGCTTTATCAATATCATCTACTAAGGTATTTCTACAAACCATCCTATCCATACCCTTGTATTTACCACAGATTTCATTCATCGTTCCATCTGGATTCATACAAATTGGCTTTTCTAAGTGATATTTCTCACTAATTGCAAAGTCATTTGGGTCATGTGCTGGAGTACATTTCATCGCACCAGTTCCAAACTCAATATCAACGTATTCATCAGCAATAATTGGTAGTAAATCACCATTTGCAGGGTTAATTACCTTTTTACCTACTGCTGATTTGTATCTTTTATCTTTAGGATTAACCACCACACAAACATCGCCGAACATAGTTTCAGGCCGAGTTGTTGCAACAGTTAGAAAATCCTTTGATCCTTCGAAAACATACTTAAAATAGTACATTTTACTTTCAGTTTCTTCATAAATAACTTCAATGTTGGATAAGGCAGTTCTTTGAACTGGATCCCAGTTAATGATTCGTTTACCCCGATAAATAAGTCCTTTATTATATAAGGTAATAAAGACTTCTTTAACAGCATCACTTAAGCCTTCATCCAAAGTAAAACGTTCTTTAGAATAATCTAAACAAAGTCCTTCTTTGGCCCATTGTTGATGAATAGTATCAGCATATTCATCTTTCCAAGCCCAAACTTGTTCCAAGAACTTCTCGCGTCCTAAATCGTAACGAGAAATACCTTTTTCTCTAAGTCTAGCTTCAACTTTAGCTTGCGTAGCGATGCCCGCGTGATCCATACCAGGTAAATATAAGGCATCAAAGCCCTTTAAACGCTTATAGCGCGTCAACATATCTTGTAACGATTCATCTGTCGTATGCCCGATATGCAACTTACCTGTGACATTTGGAGGTGGGATTACAATGCAATACCCTGGCTTAGATTTATCTCCACTTTTAAAACAACCGTGATCAAGCCACTTTTGATATTTGCCATTTTCCACTGCTAAATGGTCATATTTGGTTGCTAATTCTTTACTCATATATTTCCTCCTAGACATAAAAAAACGTCCTACAAAGGACGATTTAACGCGGT